>JAPVVG010000001.1 GCA_028571455.1 Desulfobacteraceae bacterium
TAAAGAAACCCCTTCCCGTGGGTATATGTCCTCATCCAGGATTATTTGTGTAATGGGAACTGTGCAGGCTGTTTTTGTCATGATGCCACTTTCTGCAATAATCAGATTTAAATTGATGCAAAAGCGCAAGAACTAAGGTCAAAAAAGCAAAAGAAAAAAAACGCCGCTTAATCAGTCACAAGTATCTGAAGATTAATGGAACTATGGGGACATATGTGTAAATCAGTAATTTATCAAGGCAGTGGTTTGACCATTTTCACATGTTATGCAACGAATGAGATCTTTGAAAAATGTTTCCCACTAAAAAAAGTAAAACCATTCAAGCTGCCGCAGCCTTTAGCCGTCAGGCTCAAATCAAATGACTTGTTCGGTGCCCTTTATAGTTTATGCAAAAGCAAGACGACGGCCTTGAGAGGCAGGAATAGGGTCGTTGAACTCCTTTGCTGTTTCCATCCAAAGTTCCATCGCTGTTTTGATGTTAATTAGTGCAGCTTCGTGAGTATCACCATGAGCCATGCAACCGGGAAGCTCTGGAGCTTCAGCAATAAAGGCTTGATCTTCATCACTCCAGTAAATAATAATTTCATATTTATCCATTATCCTCTATCTCCTAATTTGTATTTTAGTATGATATCGCGCACTTGGCGAACCTGATAGGGCTTGGCTTTGTTGCCTTCTTTCTGCAAATTGAGCTTTTCTATAATGCCAGCTTTTCTAAAAATATGATGACTTCCTTTGATTCGCATATCAAATCCAAGATATTTTAACAGGCTGACTAAATCAATGAAGGCGATATTGGCATCGCTCATACCTCGGAGTATTTGAAAGACTAATTTATCGTATTTTCCCATAATATCTTATTGACCCTTTTTGTTTGACGATTCTGAAACCATTTTTTTCGAGCAATTTAATCAGCAAAAGGTAACAAGGTAAAAAACCTCAAGGTAACGTCCTGGCGAGGCGAAAGCCCAGCAGGGTATAGGTTGCTTTCTCCTTTTCCGAAAGCCTCTTGCAGAATACCATCGCGTCATTCCAACTTACATTCATCTTTGGGGAAGGCGGGTTGGGGCCTCCCATGATCCGGGAATACTGCCGGCCTGTAACTTCATAAACTCCAATATAAAAAAGTTTTGTTATTGTAACCTTATGAGCCGGTTATTCATCAGCCAATCCGCCGCTCGTCAAACTTCTTGATTTTTCGTGTCAGGCTAAAACGTTACTTTGGGCACTGCTTTTTCCGATTCCGGGATTTCATAGTACTCGGCTTTTTCGACACTTGCCAGCACTGCAAAGAATTTTCCAAAAAAAGTTCGTATATATGTGTTTAAAATCTGAACGGATTCGTTATATCTTTTCCGTTCCACGGAAATTCTGTTTTCTGTGCCTTCGAGACTGTCCTGAAGCTTCAGAAATGACTCGTTAGCTTTAAGCTCCGGGTATCTCTCCTGAAGAAAAAGAAGTCTCGAGAGCACACCTTCAAGACGTTTTGAGCTTTCGACTTTA
>JAPVVG010000002.1 GCA_028571455.1 Desulfobacteraceae bacterium
CCCTCAAGTGGCTGAAAAGCATGGGTGGACAGAACCCCTCGTCTGGTCTATTGCATTAGAAGGGAAAGACGATCTTGGTAGATTCAAGGCGGTTAACTGGGGACTGCGGACATGGGACCTGTGGAACTGGAATGATTGTGACAAACGTTTCGGAGATGATTGGCCTGCCCGCCATCGCTCTCGGCCAAATGAGGCAGTCAGCATCCCTGAAGACTTTCGCTCAGGCGAGGCGGGCGGGCCCGGTCGAATCCCGGCCCAAATGATTGCACACATCCTGAAAGAGGCTTCGGGACGCCATTTACATTTACAGATTTGAAATTATGATTCTTTTGCGCGTTAATGCAAAAAGCCTGTTATGCTATTGGGCGGTAAGAGACCTTGGTATAGGTATGGCTCAAATAGCAAGGCGCTTGAATCTCTGATCAAAGAAAACGAAGAAAAAATGAACAAAGCCGGAATAAAAAAACTGATCAGTAAAGGAGAAGGCATATCCGTCGAATTTAAGGAATGCCGGAACAAGCTGAACAAAAATGTTTTCAAAAGTATCTGTGCGTTTCTGAACCGGAACGGCGGAGATTTAATACTTGGTGTCAATGACAAAGGAAAAATGACAGGCATCGACCCCGAAGCGGTGGAGCAGGTCAAAAAAGATATGGCGACCGCCCTGAATAATCCACAGAAACTGAATCCGCCGTGTTATCTGATGCCTGAGGAGGTGGTCATTGAAGGCAAACGGATAGTCCGCCTCTTTGTCCCTGAAAGCTCCCAGGTTCACCGTTGCAATGGTAAAATCTATGACCGAAATGAAGACGGAGACTTTGATATCACCAGCAATACGAATCTGGTAACAGCGCTTTATATCCGAAAGCAAACCACCTACTCGGAAAATCTCATATATCCTTATGTATCCATTAAAGATCTGCGCGCGGATCTGATCGCCAAAGCAAGGCAACTTGCGGTTAATCAAAGGCCAGGGCATCCCTGGGCCGGGATGTCTGATATTGAATTGCTTCAAAGCGCCCAGCTTTTTCAAAGGGACTATCAAAGCGGCAAGGAAGGATTTACGCTGGCCGCAATCCTTCTCTTGGGAGACGATAATGTAATTTTGTCCGTGCTGCCCCATCATCGAACCGATGCATTGCTCCGGCGTGAGAATATAGACAGATACGACGATCGCGATGACATCCGGACAAACCTGATTGAAAGTTATGATCGCCTGATGGCATTTGTCGCCAAACATCTGCCGGACAAATTTTTCCTGGAAAAGGACCAGCGGATCAGCTTAAGAGACCATATATTCAGGGAAGTAGTTACAAACATGCTGATCCACCGTGAATTTTTAAATCCTTATCCGGCCAAGTTTATTATTGAAACCCACCGGTTGTTTACTGAAAACAGCAACAAGCCCCATGGGCATGGTTTGATCGATCCCGCGAATTTCTCCCCCTTTCCCAAGAACCCGGTTATTGCCGGTTTCTTTAAGGAAATCGGTCGCGCGGATGAGCTTGGTTCCGGAGTGAGAAAGCTTTTTAAATACTGCCGGCATTATTCCGGGGGAAAAGTTCCTGAACTGATAGAGGAAGATATTTTCAAGTGCATCGTCCCCCTTACCCCTGAAGTTGCCATGCAAGTCACCCCGCAAGCTGCCATGCAAGATAAACGGATTAAAAAAATAATAGAATTCTGTGAACTGCCGCGCAGTAGAGAAGAAATACAAAAATATCTAAATCTGAAAAATCGGGACTATTTAAGGAAAC
>JAPVVG010000003.1 GCA_028571455.1 Desulfobacteraceae bacterium
ACACGCATCCAGCCATTTCAAAAATCTTGACCTGAACTTGATAATGAGTCGGTTTAATTTTCATTAGACAGGCACTTCAATAGGTGTAAATCCAACCAACTCTTTGCGCGCACTCAAAATGTCAGTATTAATTTCCTCTAATCCGCAATCTTCAATAAACCGCTCAAATGTTCCCATCTTTCTTGTTTCTTCAATATTGATGAGTATAGCCTCCATGAGATTTTTCTTTGCCTGATGAACATCCTCGCCACAAGAGGCAATATCCAATTCAGGACAATACGAAACATACATATTACCCTCTTTCCATATCTCCTCAGTCAAACGTATTTTCATGAGCTTAACTCCTTTTGAGACCTTTGAAAAATAATAGAAGGCAAACCAGTAATGGGGGACGGAACCAGTAATGGGGGACGTTGCCACTATTCCACTATTTGGTCAATGATTCCAACAAAATTCCTCTTTTGTCAACAATTTCTTTCCCTCTTTCAGATATTCTAATCGCACTATAACTTCTCATGTTCAAAAATTGTCCAACTTCCCGTCCTGAATAACCCATCGCTTTTATTGATAGATAACCAAAGGATGCTTTTGCCTCAGTCACCCCTCTTTTCTTGACGGAAGACCTCAAATCCTCTTCTTTTATACCAAAAGCGGATATAATCTTTTGGCACAAAACCTGAAGCGAACACTTATCCATCCGTTTTTGATTCACTTCATTCGCTTTTTCCAGAACTTTCGCCACAAAATCCCCACTACCGAGTATTCTTTGATCAGATTTTTCTCTGTCTTCCTTTTTCAACCCTAACAACCCTGCCTTGTCACCCCCGCTGCTGCGAATCAGTCCGCCGCCCTGCAAATCTTCACGCCGTCCATGCTTTATTCCTTTTTTTACGAACTGGCGGTATCTTTGGCGAGCTTCCTTAAAGGTTTCACCAAAACAGAGAAGAACATCCTCAATCGTTTTTTCTGCAAGAGACTTTTCTTTTTTGACCCCAGTACCATCTGCCGGAGCTACCCTGGTACCATTTTCCGAAGCTACAGGGCAGGCGGGGCAGGCAGGATTTTCAGGATTTATTTTTGCCTCTTTTTCTAATTTTGGGATAAGTGGGTTTTTTCTTTTCCCCACCAAAGCGCTATGACCCGACCAGGGATATTTATCAAGGGCCTTCAGATCTTCGACTAATTTTGCTCTGAGCGGATTCAAATGGATGTAACGAATTAATTCCAACAGATAAGGGTCTTCTTCGCAAATAACAGACTTATAACGATTTTGGAAAAGATGCCCTGCCCTTCTATGCCGGTGGTTAAATGTTACGGCATATCCGGTCATAAGTCGGCGCATCACGGTGCTAAGCGGCGTAGCACCAGTACGCAACAAAATATGGAAGTGGTTCGGGATCAAGGCCCATGCGTAGCATTGAGTTTGTGTTTCCTCAAGGATGACAGCAAGTCGTTCCAGAAAGGAAGAACGATCTTTATCATCCCAAAAGATTTTTCTACGTTCGATCCCTCGGGCCATTACGTGTTGCAGGACACCGGGAGCATCAAGTCTGGCTTGGCGTGGCATAGGTTTTTTTATTGGACAGGATTAACAGAATTTTTTGGATTTTTGTTGCTTTCTCAGTTCCCTGACGAAACTGAGAAAAAAGCAATCAGCCTTCGGCTGAGGT
>JAPVVG010000004.1 GCA_028571455.1 Desulfobacteraceae bacterium
ACATCATACTGAAGTGTTATAGTAATTGTATGTTTCATCACGGTCTCTTTCTTTTTGGTTTTTGTTTCCAAACATAACCTTAGAAGGAGATCGTGATTTAATCAATTTTTAAATAAGCCACAACTTTTGAACGTTACCAAAAGATTATGGCAGAAATCAGAAAAAACGTAAAGAATATATTTAACAAAGCAGATCGTCCGGGGATAGCCACTTCAGACCATTTTTAGTAAAATTGATAATTTACTTTCCTAACGCCATAATATGAATTATACTACAAGGCATTATTTTTTTCAAAAAGAGTCGGGAATTTTAAAATGCGAATCATCTTTTTTGCGGGAAAAGGCGGCGTAGGGAAAACGTGCGTTGCATCTGCCACAGGAATAAAATCTTCTGAAGCCGGTCACAGGACTGTAATCATGTCTTTAGATGTTGCGCACAGTCTTTCGGATATTTTCAATCTGGATCGTAACCTTCTTGACCAAAACAAGGGAAAACCTGTAAAACTCGGCGAAAATCTGTGGATCCAGGAATTGGATATCCAGGAAGAGATTGAAAAAAACTGGGCCAAGATCCATTCATACATTTCGACTCTATTAAACACCGCTGGTTTAGATGACATACTGGCTGGGGAGTTAGCCATTTTACCGGGAATGGAAGAGGTCAGTATGCTTCTTTACATCAACCGCTATGTTATTGAAAAAACTTTTGATGTAATAATACTCGATTGTGCTCCCACCGGTGAATCTCTGAGATTTATCAGTATTCCGACCACATTAGAGTGGTATATGAAAAAAATATTCAGAATCCAAAGAACCATCATAAAATATGTACGCCCAGTGGCAGAGCGGATTTATGATGTCCCTTTGCCGGGTGATGACTATTTTGCTGCTATTGAGAATCTGTTTGATCGCTTAAAAGGAGTGGATGCAATCCTTGTTGACCCGAAAATCACGACAGTTCGTCTGGTTACCAATCCTGAAAAGATCGTTTTAAAAGAGACTCAGCGTGCTTTCATGTATTTTTGCCTTTATAATATGAATATAGATGCTATTATTATAAACCGGATCTTGCCCGATGAAGTAAATGATGCCTATTTTAAAGATTGGATATGCAACCAGAAACAATATATCGATAAAGCAAAAGATTACTTTAGCCCGATTCCGATATTTCCGGTTAACCTGTTCAAGGGTGAAGTGCTCGGGTATAACGATCTCAAAGAGTTAGCTGATCAGATATACGGAAACAGAAATCCGTTGGATAGGTTTTTTGAAGGTAAACCGTATAATCTGACAAAACAAAATGGGGAATACCAGTTGATGATAAATCTACCGTTTCTTGAAAAAAAGGATATTGAAATAAGCAAGCTTTCGGACGAATTGATCGTCCGGATAGCCGGTTTTAAAAGACACATACTCCTGCCAAGACAGGTGGCGGCTACAAAGTCGGTCAAGGCAACCCTTGAAGGCCGGGAATTATGTATTCATTTTAAAGGAGAGGATCATGGAAAAAGAAAAGAATGAAAAAAAAACACAATTTTGTTTGGTTGGTAAGTTTTTTTACGATTTTGAGAAGGCTTTTGGAAAAAAATCAAGATTTTATAAGCATATGATGCAGTCTCGGGTTGAATTTTTCAAGGCGATCAGGTCCCTGGTAGATAATAAAATTGAAGTTCTTGAAAAAAAAGCATCTGCCGCAAATAAAAAAGAAATGACCAAGATCAAGGTGGAATAAGGCTGCGGAGGAACAACCAGGACGTCCCGGAGAACGCCCATGATTTCATGCGTTTCGAAAACATGATGTGAAATCTTAAGGAAGTCGTTGGCTAATTGGACTTAATATTTCCGTATCATTCAGCGAATCTGCTGAAATCCACTGACAATGAATTGGACAGCAATGACCGCAAGCAAAAGTCCCATGAGGCGTGTAACTACTCGAATACCTCCGACGCCCATCATCTTCCGAATCCATTCTCCGAAATAAAAGACAAA
>JAPVVG010000005.1 GCA_028571455.1 Desulfobacteraceae bacterium
GGCTATTGTGACTGGCATATTACGGAGCAGGAAAAACTGTTTCGTGCTTTGGATTCCAATCATCTGGATGTTGAGCTTACAGATTCCTGTCTTATGCAACCCCGCAAGTCTATATCAGGTATATTTGGTGTATTACCCTCCAGCATTAATCCTCCGGCACCCCCTTACAATCCCTGCTCCAAATGTAAAAAAAAGAATTGTCCTTCAAGAAGAAATTAGTATGAGCCTTTCATGAAATAAGCGTTACAATCAGGCACTTATGTTTGCGTCAGGTTTATCCGAGGAAACACTTTTGGAAAACGAAGTATCCGGTCTGCACTTTTACAGTATGAACAGAAGCCGGCATATCGCACAAATTGTTCAGGAACTTCCACTGAGCAGGAAAGGCTAAAATGAAGGCAAGAAAAGGTTTATCGGGAGGACAATATAAACCCCTTTCCGATCAGGAAATTAAAAAAATACACGAAACCGTACTCAAGGTATTTGATGAGGTAGGAATACAGGCAAATTTACCGGAGGCAAGAAATCTTTTCCGTAATGCCGGGGCGAAGGTAGATGAAACAACCAACACCGTAAAAATTCCCCCGGGACTCGTGGAAGAGTTGATTGGCAGAGCGCCTTCTGTTATTACACTGTACGGACGGGAGGAAAAGGGTGAACTGGACTGTGAGATTGGCGGGAAAAAGGTATATATGGGTACAGGCGGAACCGCTTTAAATGTTCAGGATCCGGGATCCGATGATTCGCGGAGGGCCAACCTCAAAGACATAAAGAACATGGCTCGTCTTGTGGATGTTCTGGATAATATCCACTTTTACATGCTTAACGTATATCCTCATGAAATTCCTGCAGAAGATGTGGACGTTAACCGTTTTGGAACGGCCTTGAATTACACCCGAAAGCATATTATGGGAGGAGTCTATACGGTTGAAGGAATAAGAAACGTCATCAAAATGGCATCGGCCATCGCGGGCAGTCCACAAAAGCTTAAGGAACGACCTTTTATTTCCATGGTAACCTGCGTGGTCAGTCCCTTGAAGCTGGATGAACATTATTCCCTATTTACTATAGAAGCTGCTCAAAACGGCATCCCCGTCGTTGTTCCGGCAGAACCCCTTTGCGGTGCCACATCACCAGTCACGTTAGCAGGCAATCTCGTAGTGCTGAACGTGGACACTCTGGCAGGCGTAATGCTGGCTCAACTCGCCAATCCCGGTACCCCCACACTCTATGGCAGTGTCGCATCCGTAACAGATCTTAGCAGTTTGAAATACCTTTCCGGGGCTGTTGAAATGGGATTGTTGAACGCCGCGGCGGCTCAGATGGCGCAGTTTTACCATCTCCCATATTATGCAACGGCAGGCATGTCTGACTCAAAAGTAAACGACGCACAGGCCGGATACGAATCAGCTATCACAAACCTGCTGGTCGCGCTGGCAGGAGGAAATTTCATCCATGACGCGGCGGGATTTCTTGAGTTCTGCATGACCGCATCCTACGATAAACTCGTTATAGATAACGAAATTCTCGGCATGGTCATGCGCGCTGTAGACGGAATTCGTGTAAATGATGAAACCCTTGCCTTTGATTTAATAAAGAAGGCGGGGCCGGGGGGACATTTTGTCGCCTCAAGCCACACGCGTCGGCACATGCGTACAGAACAACACCTTGCCCAATTAAGCGACAGGGAAAATCGGCCTGAATGGCAGGCTGAGGGCGCAAAAGATACGAAGGCCAGAGCCACTGAAAAGGTACGGGAAATTCTTGACAGCCCGCCCCGATCATTTGTCCCGGAAAGCATAAGAAATAATCTAAAAAAAGAGATACCTGGAATAATAGATTTATAGAAGAGAGAAACAATATGCTGGTAATTGGTGAAAAAATAAATGCATCTATCAAATCCACGGGACAGGCGATATCCAACAAAGATCGGAAGTTCCTGGCAAACCTCGCCGTGGCACAAGCCGATGCAGGCGCAGATTATATCGATGTGA
>JAPVVG010000006.1 GCA_028571455.1 Desulfobacteraceae bacterium
AAACTGGCAATTGACAGGGCAAAAGAACTGTTTAATGCCGCATATGCAAATGTGCAACCCCACTCGGGTTCTCAGGCCAACATGGCTGTATATTTTGCCCTTTTAGACATGGGCGATACTGTCCTCGGCATGAATCTTTCCCATGGCGGGCACCTGACACACGGAAGCCCCGTCAGTTTCTCAGGCAAATTCTATAATTTTGTTCACTATGGAGTCGGGGAGAAGACAGGAACCATTGACTATGATGAAGTTGCTTTTTTAGCGGAAAAGCACAGGCCAAAGATGATCGTCGCCGGAGCAAGCGCCTACCCGCGTATAATAGATTTTGAAGAATTTGCCCGAATCGCCAAATCAATAGGCGCTTATTTAGTGGTGGATATGGCCCACATAGCCGGTCTGGTAGCAGCAGATCTCCATCCATCTCCAATACCTTTTGCCGACGTCGTAACCTCCACAACCCATAAAACGTTAAGAGGACCTCGCGGAGGATTGATCCTTGCAAAAGAGGATTATAGCATAAAGTTAAACAAAGAAATATTTCCCGGGATACAGGGGGGACCTCTCATGCATATAATTGCTTCTAAAGCTGTTGCTTTCAAAGAGGCTCTAACTGAATCGTTTAAGACATACCAGATAAATGTTGTTAAAAATGCAAAGGCGCTTGCAGAGAATTTGATGAAAGAGGGAATTAAGCTTACATCAGACGGCACTGATAACCATATGATGCTCATAGATTTACAGAACCTTCATATCACCGGAAAGGAGGCCGAAGAATACCTGGGACGCGCCGGCATTACAGTCAATAAGAATTCTATACCATTTGAGAAGCTAAGCCCTTTTATAACGAGCGGAATTCGTATCGGCACACCTACTATAACCACGAGAGGCATGAAAGTGCCGGAAATGGAAGTTATCGCAAAACTTATTATTAGTGTTTTGAAGAATTTAGAAGATGAAGTTGTTATCAAAAACACAAGGGCAAAAGTGCTCGAACTGTGCGAGGCTTTTCCGATCAAATATATTTATTAAGATGTTAATATAATGGTAACAAAAGGCGGCCGTCCCTCATGGGAAACATATTTTATGGATATTGCGGAGCTTGTGGCAAAACGTTCCACATGTCTCAGGCGGGCGGTTGGCGCTATTATCGTAAAGGATAAAAGAGTACTTACCACCGGCTATAACGGGGCGCCAACCGGTATTAAACATTGCATTGAGACTGGTTGTCTGCGCGAGAAATTAAATGTTCCTTCCGGCGAGAGGCATGAACTGTGCAGAGGCATACACGCTGAGCAAAATGCTATTATTCAGGCCGCATTTCATGGTGTTTCCATAAAAGGAGCAACGCTTTTCTGCACAAACCAGCCATGCTCGATATGCGCCAAAATGATTATTAATGCAGGAATAATAAAGCTCTATTACCGTGACGGATATGCAGATTCCATGGCCCAGGAAATGTTTAAAGACGCGGGCATTGAAGTAATAAAGATTGATTCCGGCAACTTAGGGAAAAATTAATGAAGTGTCCATTTTGCGGAGAGATTGACAATAAGGTGATCGATTCAAGGCCTGGCAAGAATGAAGATGCAATACGCAGGCGCAGGGAATGCATTATATGCGGCAGGCGATTTACCACTTATGAGCATATAGAAGAAATTCCTATTATGATTATTAAAAAGGATGGCCGTCGAGAAGTTTTCAACAGCGAAAAGGTGCGTTTCGGCATACAAAAAGCCTGTGAAAAAAGGAACATAAGCATTAATGTTATCGATCAATTCATAGACGATTTGGAACGCGACCTCAAGGAAACCGGAGAAAAAGAGATTCCTTCCAGTATAATTGGCGAAAAGATCATGGCAAAACTCCATGAAATAGATGATGTTGCGTATGTCAGATTTGCATCGGTTTATAGAGAGTTCAAAGATGTTAATGACTTTGTATCCGAGCTCAAAGGACTGCTGAGCAAACAATAACAGCAATTCAAGTTATAAGTGTCTAAAGTATTTTAAAGTGCCTAAAGTTAAGGAATG
>JAPVVG010000007.1 GCA_028571455.1 Desulfobacteraceae bacterium
ATGCCTACCGACAGTTATGAAAAACGCACTGAACAGAATGTTATCGATTCTGATGGAACTGTAATAATCTCACATGGGAAGCTAACTGGTGGTTCAAAATTAACGCAGGAACTCGCTGAAAAATATGATCGGGCATGCTTTTATGTAGATATGAATGAAACCTCTGCTTTTATTGCTGTCTCAAAAATAAATTCATGGATTATTGAAAATGAAATCGAAGTTCTTAATATTGCCGGACCACGGGCCAGCAACGATCCGAAAATATATGAGGATACCAGATACATTATTGAGGGCGTTATTTTATCGGTCTGATAAATACTGATGGAAGTATGGTTGCAATTTACAGGCTTAACATCTTCTGAAGGGTTGCCTGATCAATAATCTCAACACCAAGATCCTTTGCCAGGCTTAACTTGGATCCTGGAGAACTTCCGGCCACCAGGTAATCTGTCTTTCTGCTTACAGAACCGCTTACTCTTCCGCCTGCAGCCTCGATCATCTCTCTTACCTGATTCCTTGTCAAATCTTCAAGTGTGCCTGTCAAAACAAACACTTTATCTTCAAGGGTTCTCTCTTTTTCGCGAGCCTGGAAGAGGATACATACACCGCTCTCAATAATACGGCTTATTACTCCGCGATTTGTATTCTGTTTGAAAAAATTGACAACACTTTCAGCGATCACAAAACCTGCTCCTTCAACCACCTCTATCTGCTTTGCCGTTGCAAGTAAAAGATTGTCCAGAATTTTAAATTCTCTTGCAAGTATTTTAGCCGCATGTTCGCCAACGTGCCGGATTCCAAGCGCATAAAGAAAACAATTGAATTCAATCTTTTTGCTTTTTTCAATTGCGCAAACAAGCTTTTCCGCAGACCTGGGCCCCATGCGTTCCATGTCTTCAACCTTGACTACGTCCAGATAAAAAATATCGGCATACGAGGCAAGCAGACCCTTGTCCACCAACTGCTCAACAAGTTTGTCTCCCAACCCGTCTATATCAAAAGCCCCTTTTGACGAAAAATGCTTGATGCGCTCTTTAAGCTGCGCAAGACATGTTGCATTTATACACCTGGTAGCGGTTTCACCTTTGGCACGAATGACTATTGAACCGCAAACAGGGCAGTTTCGCGGCATATGAAAAATTCTCTCTACACCGGTGCGCTTTGATTCAATCACCTTGACAACTTCCGGAATCACATCCCCTGCCCGCTGGACAAGAACTGTATCCCCTATCCTGATATCCTTTCGCTCAATCTCATCCTCATTATGAAGTGTCGCGCGCCTGACAATGGCTCCGCCGACACTAACCGGCTGGAGATGCGCAACCGGTGTCAGCACACCTGTCCTGCCAACCTGCACATCAATATCCAGTATACGGGTAGTCTCCTGCAGGGCTTTAAACTTATAAGCTATAGCCCACCTGGGGCTTCGGGATGTGCTGCCAAGCTTCATTTGTAAAGAAAGGTTGTCAACCTTTATCACCATGCCGTCGATATCATAGGGCAAAAGATGTCTCTTATCCTCAAGCGTTTTGTAATAGTCAACTGCCTCTTCTATTGTAATCTCCGGTCTGATAAGGGGGTTAATCCTCAATCCCAGTTCCCGCAATGCCTGAAGCGTTTCCCAGTGTGATTTCAATTTCAGATCTGCAAACTCACCTACACCATAGAAAAAAATTTCCAGGGGACGCATTGCGGTTATACTTGAATCTAACTGCCTTAAAGATCCGGCAGCAGCATTTCTCGGATTTGCAAAGGGCGTTAACTTCCGCTTGAGCTGTTCTTCATTCAGGCTTCTGAATGCTTCATGCCCGATAAATACTTCTCCTCTTACTTCAAGGCGTAGCGGTATATTCCGCTTTTCCCTATCTTGAAGTAAAAGAGGCACCGATCGTATGGTTCTGACATTTGACGTTATCACCTCACCGTTGATACCGTCGCCACGGGTAGATGCAACAATTAATTTACCCTTTTCATATACAAGCTCCACGGCAAGACCGTCCAGCTTCGGTTCTACTGTATAAAGTATGTCATCCTCGGTCTTTAAAATTTTCTTTGTGCGACGATCAAAATCAATTATCTCTGAATCAGCAAACGCATTTCCCA
>JAPVVG010000008.1 GCA_028571455.1 Desulfobacteraceae bacterium
AGCTCTTAATGGATTTCGATGGATATAACAAGATAACTGCATAAGATATGCATCATTTTGAACTATGATGCTTTTATACCGCCCTTGAAACAAATGACCTTTTTTTAAGTTTCGGTTATTGAATCTTCGGGTATAGGCCGTACCAAACCATTGCATTGCCTTTTTTAAATTTGCACGATTGGTCCTTACCAAGAGATGATAATGATTGGGCATTAAAACATAGGCAAAAATATCCACTTTAAAACGTTCCGACATTTCCGAGATCGTCTCTAAAAACGAATTACGACCAGTATCATTTAAATAAATATCCTGCCCGTCATTCCCCCGGGACATTAAGTGATATAATGCGCCTTCATATTCAATTCGCCATGCTCTGCCCATACTGATTTTGCTAAATGATTATAGCTTAATTGTCAAGCATTAATTCACAATTCAAGCTTTGACACCGATCTTGGGCAAGCAGAAAGTTTGCCGGCAGGATGATGAATCATCTGGAGAAAGAAAAAGACTTTGCCGGCGCCCATATATCAAAGCAGGAAATACCGGGCCATTTGACCAGGCAGGAACTCAAGGTAATCATGTTGATAGCTTCGGGTTTCAGCAATGCCGAAATCGGCGAAAAGCTGTTTATCAGTGAAAGCACGGTAAAAACTCACACAAACAGGATATTTAAGAAAATCGACGTAAAAAACCGCCTCCAGGCCGCCCTCTGGGCCGCCAAACACCTCGCCGGTTTAGCTCATAGCTCTTAGCTCCAAGCTCTCCGCTCCCTGCTCTCCGCTCCCTGTAATTACCTTTTTGCTTGATTTATCTGACACATTGTAATAATTTTACAAAACCCTTGCTAAGACAGACCTGATCGTGCGCAGATCAAAGATGAAAGGAAGGAAAATATGAAAAGAAGAATTTCAGTAAATCCAAGAATCCATTTTGGCAAACCTTGTATCGCTAATACTCGAATTACTGTTCAAAATGTTCTTGAATTGAATAGAGAAGGTATCCCATTTAATAAAATTATAGATGATTATTATCCTGAAATAAAGGTTGAAGATATTCAGGCATGTATTCAGTATGCAATTGATACCATAATGTCAGAAGATATAAAAATTGAGGCTGAGGCCGCATGAAATTCCTTACAGATCAAGATGTTTATGCTATAACAGTCCGGTTTTTAATGGAATTAGGTCATGATGTAATTACAGCCTCTGAAATTGGTTTATCTCAAGCCGATGACTCAGATTTGTTAAAGACTGCTTGCGATCAAAATCGTATCTTTATTACGCGAGATAGGGATTTTGGTGGACTTGTTTTTGTTGAGAAGTTAGGATCAGGTGTAATTTACCTTCGTATGCTGCCATCTACAATAGATTCTATCCATAAAGCAATGAAGAGAGTATTAAACGAATACAGTGAAGAAGATTTGCGAAAAGCATTTGTTGTTGTAGAAGCTGGTAGGTATAGGTATAGAAGAATAAAGGGCGTAACAAACTAGTACCCGGAACCTGACCCCAAAAGCCCGCGCGTTTTTTTATTTTTGAGTGAACCCTTAGCCATTTCAGAGCAAAACTTCGCTTTTGCCAAGTTCTCATTGCTTTTAGGGCAGGTGACCAGCACGATCAGCGTAGATCTGTCTGTGGCTAAACAATTAAATTCAGCCGCTGATTTACGCAGACCTGTCCGCCTTTGGAGGATGGACGCAGATGGGTTTAAATATAATGAATAACCGTTCACGGTTAACAGTTAACGGTTGATCAAAACATAAAAGCAAGAGGCTCAAAGAATTGATGATTGTAAAAAAAATAATCGACAATCGACAAAGGTATTTTCTGAAAAAAATTTAAGAATTAAGATCAATATCAAACATGCTTGATGGTCTCGTAAAAAGTTAAAAAAAACCTATCTAACTGAAAAAACTTTATAAACAGTCAAAATACTTCTTGCTTAATCTTCTGCTATGTGATATGGAAATATGAAAATAATCAGAAGGTTAAGGGTAAAATCATGATCAAAGTAAAAAAATCCAAATCAGCTTAACATTTTCGATCCATGGGATTTTCTTACTCCCAAAAGACGACAAATGCTTGACGCCGGATGGCCTGGCCTATTCCGTGAGCACATACTGCCTTCAATTCCTGTCAATGAGGTCGGCAAGCAT
>JAPVVG010000009.1 GCA_028571455.1 Desulfobacteraceae bacterium
CCACTTTTTACAACAAAGAAAAGAGGAGAAGGCACAGGACTTGGTTTAAGTATTTGCTATGAAATCATCAAGAAACATAAGGGGGATATCTTTGTGGCCAGTGACCAGAGAAAAGGCGCATGCTTTGTAATAGAATTGCCTATTAGAAAGAGTGCATCATAGGAATAAAGGTTTGTAGTGGTATACTATTATGAATAATAAGGCTACAATTCTTGTCGTTGATGATGAGCATGGAGTTCGCCAGTCCTTTAACATGGTGCTAAAGGACGAATATCATGTCCTTCTTGCCAGTACCGGTGAAAAAGCCATTAATCTTTTTCAGGAAAATCCTATTGACCTGATTTTGCTGGATATCCTCCTTCCCGGTATTGACGGAATTGATCTTCTTAAGAAATTCAAACAGACAGATCCAAATACCGAAATCATTATGGTAACAGCCGTCAACGATCTTCAGACAGCAGTAAAAGCCATTAAACTTGGGGCTTATGAGTATATCATCAAGCCGTTTATTGTTGATGATGTATTAACCGTAATAGGCCGGGCTTTAGAAAAACGGCGTCTTGTAAGGCAGGTCGCCTATCTTAGGAATGAACTGGAAAGATATCATCCTTTTGAAAAGATGGTGGGCAAAGATAAAAAGATGAAAAATATTTTTGAGTTGATATCGGTTGTCTCTCAAAGCGATGGCACCGTACTTATTCAGGGGGAAAGCGGAACAGGCAAGGAACTTATTGCCAGAGCCATACATAATCTTAGCCCAAGGAAAAACCAGCCTTTTGTGTTGATAAATTGTGCAGCCATACCTGCAAACCTCATGGAAAGTGAAATTTTTGGATATAATAAGGGGGCATTTACAGGAGCTACAAGCATCAGGATAGGGAAACTGGAAATAGCCGATAAAGGCACGGTTTTTTTCGACGACATAGATTCTCTGGATATAAATATGCAGGCCAAGCTTCTCAGGATTATCCAGGAAAAAGAGTTTCAAAGATTGGGTGATACAAGAATTATTAAGGTTGACGTAAGATTCGTAGCAGCTTCAAATAAGGACATTAGCGACCTGATATCACATGGGGAATTTCGCGAAGATCTTTTTTACCGGCTAAATGTCTTTCCCATAAAGCTTCCGCCTTTAAGGGAAAGAAGTGGAGATATCCCTCTGTTTTTAAATCATTTTTTTAAATTGTATGCTAATAAGTCCGGCAGACCTCAAAAAGGGGTTTCACAAAATGCCTTAAAGGTTCTAATGGAATATGATTGGCCCGGGAATATCAGGGAAATTCAAAATTTGGTGGAAAGGTTATGCACTATAAAACAAGATTTAGTTATTCGACTTAAAGATATTACGAGCTTCAGTATCAGCAAGAAAAAAATAACGGATGGCTCTCTCAAAGAGGTGGTAAGTTCTTTTGAAAAACAATATATTGCCGAAGTGCTTGAAATGGTTGACGGCAATAGAAAAAAAGCATCGGAAAAATTAGACATTCATCGCAACACACTTCTTGCAAAAATTCATGAATACGACCTGAATATATAATAATACCTTTTATATATCCCTTCTCTTATTAGCATACCAGATAAACTTTCTTAAAGTCATCAATTTGAGATCTTTGAATTTTGCCATAAATAGTCTAAATAGTCATTCTCGCCTGTCTGCCGTGCCTGCACAGGCAGGTGCAAACGGGAATCCAGTATTTTCAGCTCGTTATGGATTCCCACTTTCGTGGGAATGACAGAAAGGGGGCGTCTTGCAAAGGTCTCAATTTGTGATGAACTCGTAAAAAATTACTATAAAATCATAAAGATATACTTGGCACAACTATTGCTGTCTATTATTTTTTGTGTTACTTAAAATAAAGTAGAATTTTGATACCACGATTGAATATACGTAAAACCATAAACCAAAATTTTAACCCAAATTGTGGAATTGTGCAAAGCTTTCCCTGAAAGATAGAGGAACTATGCTGCCATGGATAAGAATCCATATCTATACCTTGCGGGGGCCAAGGCAGGTTGGCAAAACCACCATGCTGAAGCTGATGATCAAAAGGCTGCTTGATAATCCGCAAATTTCAAAAGAACAGGTTCTTTATTACAGTTCGGATAATATTGATGCACTCGTAAAAAGTCAGAATTAATTACCGTGATGATATGAGCTTATACTCATAATTACCCGCAAATTGGTTAAAGATATATTTCAGGTGACGCCAAGTCGTCACAAAATGCTCTTTGACAAATGAAAATAGAGC
>JAPVVG010000010.1 GCA_028571455.1 Desulfobacteraceae bacterium
ACTTTCTTAACCTCAGTGCCAGAGCAAGCCCTGCAAAGAGGAGGTTGACAGTTTTGTCACCCGATCACCCACTGGGTAACAATATCGAATTTCAAAGACTCTTTGCCTTATCCCAACGATTCGGATTTATCTCGGCACAAGAATTGGCCTTGTTATATTTCTTAAAGGGTCATGACTTAAGGTTATTGTCCAAATCTCGTAATTCAATTTCACGTACAATTTCAATTGCATTTTCTAGGGTCAGATTAAATTTCTTGGAAACCAATTTAATAGCATTTTTCTTTGCTTCAAAAATTGGGATATTTCCACTGCTTTTGCGGATTTCTTTATTGAAACATTCCTTTAAATAGTTTTCAATTTCATCAAACAAATCATCTGATATTTTACTTATATCAATGTTTTTAAATGGAATAATATTCCCCATGCTAGTTTCCTTATTTAAATGAATTACATACCAAATTGTTGGGATTGTGTTGATTTTCAAAATATAATGCCGTTATCACCTGCCCGCCGTGGATTTGGCAATCAACTTTGTAAGAAGTAAAAGCCTTAAATCTACCTCAAAAAGCGGCAGGGCTTGCGGATCAGGTGAATAACTTTGTGTACGCCCGGCATGGGCATGAACTAATGGGGTGTAAGTCCCCTATACGTGAATCCTGTTAATGTGCTGAACACATTAACAAAAGTATTAGCCGAAGGCAAGGGCGTTTCCGTGAGGAAGGGTCTGAAGGAAGCCCGAGTGCAAAGCTATGAGCCGACGAACAGAAACAGCATACAAGGCCAAGTTTCCGGGTGAGTTAGCACAACATAACGAAGCCCTGGGTTCAGGAGATATGGTAAATGCTGCGGTTGTGTAGCAAAAGTTCACGTTCTTATCCGGGGATATCTGTCTGGCATGCGGCCTTTTGATGTTTCATTCTACCATTCGGTGAAATTACCGGCAGGGGCAACCGGTTTACCAAGTCCCGGCGATATCGTGAGAGTATCCCGCCTGATATCGAGAAACAAAACAAAGAGGAGCTATTCAGGATTGGTAAATATGAGGCATTATAAGGCAGCGCTTTATGAGGCAACTCATAGGGTGATCGGGCAGGAGTCAGCAGAGGCCATATTAGCCGAATGCCTGCTTTAATAGGCAGGACATGGTGAAGGGCCGAACCTTTGAGAGCAGGGAGGAGCCGGTCATACTCGAAAAGGCGATGAACCCGACAGGGGGAGCCAATAATATTCGGCGTGTTGGCCATAGCCAGCCTTGGAATACAGTCAGAAGTTGGACGGTATTTTAAAACTCTCGGGGAACCGCATAGTGCGGACCCGCTTGCTATGTGGTGTGGGGAGGGGGAGAGAAAAACTCCCCCTTACCCGATTGGCCAATCACTCTGGAAACTTATAATTTTATGAGCGTCCCGCTGACTGACTCCGTTAGTCTCAATTTTATTTTGTGACTATTTAATTCTTTTGAGGTGGCTTTTGGTATTGTTTTTTCCCGGAGATAGGCGGTTTTTCCCACCATCAACACCTATAAGTGTTATGTTGAAAAGAATGGAATCAATATCCGAAGTAAATAGGCTCAAATCTCTAGCGACATCTTCTTTGCTCGTACCCTCTTCTCTTAACGCTCTGAAGATCATAGGCAATAATTTTGAAGTTTCTCTTTGTTTAATTGGGCTTGGTTCTTTTTTTCGTCCCCACTTCTTAGACAATTCAATCATTAGGCTTCGATAGTGCCAATCTGATACAAGGTTCAAATCGTTCATTCTCCGAATAAGAGCAGATGTTGCTACGCGCCAATTAGATTTTAATTCTATAAATATATCAAGAGAAGAAAAACGCGGTGCTTTGGAAATAACACTTCCTCTTGGCATCAAAAAAGCAGAAGCAAACCTGTTAGCCTCAAGGTCAATCGATCTTCAAATTTTCCAATACCGACAAGAGGAAGCTAACACAGATGCCAATGCCCCAGATTACATATAACTATCGCAACTGTCTGTGAATAAGGCTGAATGTTTGATAGCAGATATATTAACGTTGAAGTCACCGGCCGGAAAAGCCATAATAAAATTGGCAGATGTAAAGTTTTACACAAAATGATGTTGATGCGAAAAACGCCCCGGCTTTTCCAGCCGGGTTCCGGGTAAAGGCACCGGTTACCCGGCGCCCTCCCCACAGACCCGTACGTGAAGCTTTCCCTCATACGGTTCCTCGGTTCAAGCTCTTTTTACCAAGCTGTCAACCAATCAGGCGACACCCCGATTGGCGCATAAC
>JAPVVG010000011.1 GCA_028571455.1 Desulfobacteraceae bacterium
TATTATGTTGTGTGTTAATCTTACATATTTGTAACTAACCCTGTAACTTATTAGAATCTATGCAAATCTGCACTTTTCAAAATATCTTCCGAAAATTCTTTTATTTCAATAGGTTAGGATGAACTCACAACATAAGGGACGTCCTTAAGTAGTTAAATAACTTTGTGTAATGAGAGGGGGGGGAACGTTGCCACCATTCCACTATTTTACTATTTTAATAATAGGTCTCTCAAAACACTTTGTCAGACTATCAACTACAATAGCTTGCGAAAATCATCATTGGTCAAGCCTGCATCCCGGACAATGTTTCCCATCGTGATTGCGTTGATCGGGTTATGCCGGGGAATCGTTATGATCCGGCTTCCGTCTGTCATCACAATATGTTTACCCTGACGCGCAACCCAAAAACCTGTCTTTTTCAAAGCGCGAACTGCGTTAAGGTGATTTACTCCGGGTAACTTGGGCATAACTATGCTACCCTGACTTCCACTTCACGGACCGTTTTACCACGGGCAAGTACCGCCACAACATCCAGATATTCTGCAATGGCAGCACCAATATTTTCCAAGGCCTCCTGTTCAGTAGCCCCTTGGGAATGACAACCGGGCAAGCCTGGCGCTGATACAGCAAAACCTTCCGCGGACTGTTGCAAAATAACTTTGTATTTCATTCCGCTCACCTCATAATTTTAGTTTAATTTTTTTCATTCATGTTCAACACTTCAAGCAAAGCAACATGTGTAGAAAGGGGTCAAGGAAGTTCAATTCTATCGATGTTTCTGTGTCGGTTGTTTGCAGGTCGTCATCCAGGAGTTCAGTAATCATCTCTCCGCTTCTCTGCATGAGTGCCTTCTGATCAGCTTTACCTTGAATAATCGATAGCTCCTGAATGTTTCTGGATAATTGCCTGATTTTTGGAAAAGGTTTCAATTATCGCCAAGGTAGCCTGAACCGCTTGCGGGCTTTTGAGGATAGTAGCCAGCATGTACAAGCCCTTTTCAGGGAAGGCTTTTGGATTAACCGTAGAATGCTTCAGTCTGTTGAACCGGTGGAAATTTTCCACCAGTTCATTTTTTTCCGCTTTTGAGAGTTCAATAACATAACCCGCCGGAAATTTATCCGTACGCATTTCCGGGATGTTCTTCAGTTTATAAGTTTCTCATTTTTATTGGACCCTCCAGAGGCGGGCAAGCCCCAGTACCATCTGTCGGAGCTACGGGGCGCCGCACGGCGGCATCTTCGACAGGCAGGATTAACCCTCCAGAGGCGGGCAAGCGGGATTTTACAGCCCCGGTTAAATGGCCAGCTTGCTGGATTTAACGGGGTAAAGATTTTTTTGTTGCTTTCTCAGTTCCCTGACGAAACTGAGAAAAAAGCAATCAGCCTCCCGCCCTCCATCCTTTTGACTCAGGAGAGGCGAGCAGGTCGGCGGAGGGAATACATTTTTTAATATCTCTATATTTGTTTTAAGAGCTCAAAATATTCATCCCGACTCATTCCAACAGTTCGCATATTGTTCTTAATGATATCAATATCAATTTCATCATATTCAGGAATTACAACCGCCCGTTTTGCATTTGGATGAATCAAAATATGATGAGACCCCTTTTTACGTTTGTACCTGCAACCGTAGAGTTGAAAAACCTCCATTTGTACTTTCCAATTAGTAGGCGCTATTCTTGGCATTTATGCCACCTGCAATGAATGTTTCTCAAATCCAATCATTTCTGTATTAAGAATGATTGTATTATTTTGCTTTTCATATCCACACTCGGCAAGATATTCATACAAAGCGCCTATTTGACTCATTTCTTCAAATTGTATTTGGATAACCTCTAAAAGATTGTTCTTGGCTTCTTCGCGAGTTTTCCCTTGGGAGATAAAATCCAATTCAGGGCATTTAGCAATATACCATTTGCCCTTACGCCATACTTCAATAGTTACATTTAGATTCATTTTTAAAACCCTCCTTTTGAGAAGTCTTGCGGGTCCATTGATTTGTTTTAAGCGTTCTTGCGGGACGTCCATAACCAAGTAAATAACTCGCTATCCGTTCTTGCGGGACGTCCATAACCAAGTAAATAACTCGCTATCTGATTGATATTTATGCTATTTTAAAACCTCTTTTCTCTGTCAGATGTGGTTTATTTTTGGACCCGGTTAAACAGCTCAAAGGGATTTAACAAGGCTGACAGGATTTACCCTCCAGGCGGATAAGCAGGATTATTTGGATTTTTATATTTTTACTGCTTTCCAGATGAAAGGTCAAGATGATGGAAGCTGAAGGTTGAGAACTGAAATATCAAATCAGGTTATGACCGCTGACAATGATTATTTGCTGCTATACTGGAAA
>JAPVVG010000012.1 GCA_028571455.1 Desulfobacteraceae bacterium
AGGGGTCTCCGCGAGGTACTGCCCTTCTTTTGAAGATAAGATCGTCAAATTCCCGGATAACGGCAGACACCAGATTATTCTTGAGCCTGAAGGTCTTGACACTGATGAATTTTACGCCAGCGGACTTGGGAACAGCCTCCCCATGGAAATTCAGGTGCGTTTTGTCAGATCCGTAAAAGGACTGGAAGAGGCTGAAATAATGCGCCCGGCATATGCCATAGAATACGATTATGTCGACCCTTTGCAGCTTAAGCCCACACTTGAAACCAAGCCGATTGCAGGACTGTTTTTGGCCGGTCAGATCAACGGAACATCGGGTTATGAAGAGGCTGCCGCCCAAGGCATATGGGCAGGAATCAATGCGGCATGCAAGGTTCAGGCGAGACCCCCCTTTATTCTTGACAGGTCCCAGGCTTACATGGGTGTTATGATCGATGACCTTGTCACCAGAGGAACACGTGAGCCTTATCGCATGTTTACTTCAAGGGCGGAATACAGGCTTATGCTGCGAGAAGATAATGCTGATTTAAGGTTAACGGAAACAGGGTATGAGCTGGGTCTTATCGACAATGAGATGCTTCATGATGTTAAGGAGCGAAAAAAACAGATCGATAAAGAGATAAAGAGAATAAAAAAGACACTTATTAAGCCGGCAAAAAAAACAAACGATTACTTGCAAAACAAAGGGACAATGCCGCTGAGCAGCGGTATATATCTTGATCAGATTCTTAAAAGATCGGAGATCGACTATCATGCCGTTGAAATATTAGCCAAAAGCCCTGACAATATAAGCAAAAGGGTTGCCAGGCAGGTGGAAATAGAAATCAAATACCAAGGCTATATTAAAAGGCAGTTGAGTGAGATCGGAAAATTCAAAAATATGGAATGCATGAAAATACCGGAAGATTTTGATTTTTCCGCAGTGCACGGCCTTTCAAATGAACTAAAAGAAAAGCTTTCTTCCATAAAACCGTCTTCACTTGGCCAGACATCCCGCATAGATGGGATCACTCCTGCCGCACTTTCTGCGCTGATGATCGGCATTAAAGCATTAGAGAAAAAAGCTGGAAGTTGACACCTTAAACTTTACTACTTATTTTAAACAATTAATCACCACGAAGCACGAAGGAAATATAGATGTCCGCAACCGATTATTATAAAATACTTGGCGTAAGCAAAAACGCTTCTGATGAGGAAATCAAAAAGGCTTATCGGAAGCTTGCCATGAAGTATCATCCCGATCATACTAAAGGGGATAAAACGGCTGAAGAAATGTTTAAGAAAATAAGCGAGGCTTACGCTGTTCTTAGCGATAAGAAAAAACGCAGTCAATATGATACATTCGGCTCAACCGGATTCCAACAGCGCTATTCACAGGAAGACATATTTAAAGGGTTTGACTTTTCAGATATTCTAAGAGAGTTCGGCATAGGCGGAGCAAGCTTCTCCATGGGCAAACGCGGCGGTATGCGCTTTGCCTTTGAAAATGATTCCCCTTTTGGCGGCGGTGGTTCCTGTCCAAGACACCAGCAGGCTCAGATTAAAGGATCTGATCTGCTATACGAATTACATCTTACAATACAGGAGGTGGCAACCGGAACAAGCAAAACAGTGAGATTGCAGCATAATGGTCGCAGTGAAAACGTAACAATAAAGATTCCAAAGGGAATGATTTCAGGGAAAAAACTGCGCCTTGCAGGAAAAGGTCAGCAGAGTCCATATGGAGGGCCTCCCGGGGATCTATATATTCAATCCAAAGTGCTTAGCGATCCGGTTTACAGTGTAAAAGGATATAACCTTTATATAAACAGCGAAATAAAATGGAGCGAAGCCCTTCTCGGAACCAGCATATCTGTTCCGACTGTCGAAGGAAAAAAATTGAGTTTAAAAATACCCGCCGGAACAAAACATAAAACCAAAATGAGACTCTCCGGCTACGGACTCCCAAATATGCACAGTCAAGGGAAAGGGGATCTTTTTGTAATTATCCGTATCTATATGCCGAAAAGCCTTAGCGATAAGCAAAAATCGCTGATTAAACAGTTGGCAAAGGCTGGTTTGTAACTATGTCTGAACTAATTCCCATACTTAAAAAAGATAGTATTGACAAGATAGTAAATGACCTTGCGTGCAGGATTTCATCTGACTATAAAAATAGCGAACTTGTCCTTATCGGTGTTTTAAAAGGAGCCTTTGTTTTTTTATCCGATCTAATGCGCCGTCTTACTATTCCTGTTAAGATCGATTTTGTCCGTGTATTCAGCTATGGTTCCGGCACCTCTTCATCAGGCAACATCCGCTTGACCAAAGAAATAGAGCTTGATATAAAAAATAAGGATGTGCTAATAATCGAAGATATTGTAGATACAGGTTTGACTTTAAGCTATCTTGTTGATTACCTGAAATCTTTTGGCCCAAAGTCTGTAAAGATTTGTTC
>JAPVVG010000013.1 GCA_028571455.1 Desulfobacteraceae bacterium
AAGCAGAGGAGGGGTAAACCGCCGGAACTGGTGCATGAGGCATTTAAAATAGATCCATCCGCTCAGAATCTTTCCCTTCCTTCGGATCTCATACATTTCTGATATTACTGCTCCATCATACCCTATCCCCACCCCATTTATAAAGAATTTACCATTCACCTTCCCTGCATCTATGTATCGAGTTGAACCCTGTATCAGGACGGTGTAGGCATGATTTAGCCCACGTGGAATCCCTAACCCCCTTGCAGTATCATTTCCCAGGCCGGCAGGTATAAGCCCTAAAGCTGGATAATTGCCGGGCCTATCTTTATCTTGCATGCAAACCCTTATCATGCCATTTACTACTTCATTGATGGTGCCATCACCCCCGATGGCAACGATCCGGTCAAATAATCCGGAGGCTGTGGCCTTTTCAGCGAGAGCTGTAGCATGGCCGGGTTTTGTGGTAATCTGGAATTCATAGGCAAGGCTGTCCCTTTCAAGAAGCGCCTTAAGTCTTCTAATAAGTCGATTAGACCTTTGCTTCCCTGATTTTGGATTTATAATAAAACAGAATCTCATGGGTTACATTTACTAAACTTTCACATTTTTTGCAAACTAAGGGAGATGTTATGAAAAGAGTTCTGGTGTGCCTTGGTTTCGTGTTGTTGTTAGGCGGGCTGCTTTTAGCTTCGTGTTCGGAAAATCAGATGACTGATAAAAGGGGAAACTACAATTGGGCGGAAAAACGTGCTGCAATGGTACAGCAACTGCGCGCGTACGGTAGTAAGGATGAGCGGGTGTTAAAAGCTATGAGTACTGTCTGGCGTCACAAATTCATCCCTGAAGAATATCTCGGTGTTGCTCCACCTTATGGGAACCATCCCTGTCCCATCGGTTATGATCAGACGATCTCGCAACCCTATATCGTCGCTTATATGACAGAAAAACTGGATATTCAGACCGGAGAAAAGGTGCTTGAAATTGGCACCGGGTCAGGGTATCAAGCTGCCATTCTTGCCGAGTTGGGCGCGGAGGTTTACAGCATTGAAATCATACCCGAACTGGCAAATCATGCCCGTAAAGCTCTGACTACAGAGGGGTATGAGCAGGTCAATGTACTGACTGGTGATGGTTATAAAGGCTGGCCGGAACATAGTCCTTTTGATGCCATTATAGTAACCTGCGCGCCGGAAGATATCCCGCAAGCCTTGGTAAATCAATTAAAAGAAGGTGGGCGAATGATTTTGCCCATCGGTGTCTACATGCAACGTCTGGTTATCCTTCGCAAAAAATCAGGACGTATAGAAAAAGTTGATGATCTTCCAGTGCGGTTCGTGCCAATGGTGCGCTGATCGTAAGCCTCCCGCGGTGTGAGTTTGAGGACACCCTTTACATTTCCATATTTACAGTACCAATACCAAGGTTTCTTACCGGCCAATAGCACAACAGACTTTTTGCCTTAACGTGTACAAGAATCATAATTTCAAACCTGTAAATGTAAAGAGCTCCTAAGTCCTGACCCTAAATCCTCTTAGAGTGCCACAGTTCCTCTTTGAGCCGCTCGAACACGTTGTAGACGATCGGGCAAACTGAGCAGTTGTTCACCACCTGGATGAGTCTGAAGACGAACTCGTCCTTGTGCAAGTGCGGGAACGAACGGCAGTCATCAGGACGTGCATCGTAGACCGTGCAGCAGTTGTCTCGGAGGAAGGGGCACGGCTTCTGCCGGAAACAGTATGCATCCCCGTCTTCGGTTGGTCGGAGGTGCGTGGCGGTCAGTTCCGAAGGCGAGATCCCGAGGCAACTCGCCAGCCGTGTTACATCCTCCTCCGAAAGCTTCGGTGAGACTTCCTTGCAGCAGTTCGCGCAGGTACCACAGCCTATCTGCCTGGCGATGTCTTTGTAGTGCCGGTGAGCAATGCTGTCCAGTTCCTTGACAGACAGATCGACGCCCTTGAGAAACGTCCGGAAGCGCCAATTCTGGTCTTCTTTGGCCTCAGCAAGCTCGCGCACTCCCTCGATGTCGGTTTCGATGTGCATGAATACCTTTCGTGCAGAACCCATTTTTGAAGAACGATTTCAAATTTACTTATTTATGGATGTGCCGCAAGTCTATTCAGTGTTAATCTATTCCCATTTGGCCGATTTGCCAATATTGGCATTTTGACCAAATAGCGATGGCTTTAAGCATGTAGCACGGATAACGCCCCATAAAAAAGCTATTTACCCATTTTGCCAATGCTGACTTTTTCGGTAAAAGGGTTATGAACTAGGCATTTGACACCCATGATGCTTTTGAGCAATTTCTTTTTGGCGGATTTGGCAGCGTTGCCATTTCCGCCAAATGCCTATGAAGTTGAGCTCTTTCCATAGATATTATTTCTCAATAAATTATCATTTAGGAGATTTGCCATTGTTGGCTTTTCTCCTAAATGTATTTAAAAAGATAGCTGAAAGATTTAATGCCTA
>JAPVVG010000014.1 GCA_028571455.1 Desulfobacteraceae bacterium
CGTGGTTCCAATCTTTATTTTCGTCTTTTGATTTACTTCTTACTTGTTTCCTCTCTCATATTTACTATGACCAATTACATCTGTCGTGTGACTTCATACCTCTGACTTCAGACCTCTGACTTCCGACCTCCGACCTCCGACTTCTGACCTCTGACCTCCGACTTCACATGGCCCTGGCCAGGGTAAGCACATCGACATATTCGGCGTTGCTACGCAAAAGAGCCTTTGCGCATTCATTGGCGGTTGCCCCTGTGGTATAAACATCATCTACAAGAAGTATCCTTTTATTTTTAATTATAGCCTGGTCCCTGATACTGAAGGCATTTTTAATGTTTGTCATCCGTTTCTTGCGATCCAGACCGGTTTGCGGATCAGTCCACCTGCTTTTTATAAGAACATTTGTGTCAATTCTGATATTAGACAGCCCGATATTTAAATTTTCCGCAATTTGCTTCCAGTCTCTTACCAGAAGATAAGCCTGATTAAAACCCCGTTTTCTGAACCGTTTAATATGAAGAGGAACAGGCACGATAATGTCGATACTGTTTATACCCCAAAAGTTGATAAAAGCGGAAAAGAGAAGCATCCCAAGGGGCCTCGCAAGCTGAATCTTTCCTTTATATTTCAGGCAATGGATTACAGCCATAAATTCCCTGTCATATATGCCCGGAGAGCGGGATATCCTGAATTTTTTTGGAGAGATCAAACATTCGCCGCAAACATGATCCTCCCCTTCGCGGCTTTTAAACATAATCCCGCACACAGGACATATCGGGGGTTCAACAGGAATAAAGCCTTTCAGGCAAGTTGGGCATAAAAATCCTGTCATCAAGTTTTGAAATGAGGGCATGTTTTGGCAGTCAAAAGAGGCTCCATCTTGAAAATTTTGAAGAAGGCTCTTTTGTTGTTTATTTTTCAAAAAAGCTCTGCAAACAAGGCACCTTGTCGGAAAAACAGCCTCCTGCAGAGTTGTTAGAATTGTTTTAAGGGTATGCCCAAGCTTATTGCTAACCAATTTTTTTAACAATTCCTTCGGCAAACTCAGAGCATTTTACCTCTTTTGCGCCTGGTATTTGACGCGCCAGGTCGTATGTTACCGTTTCATCGGCTATGGTTGACTTAAGAGCATCTCTAATTAAGGTCGCAGCCTGGCTCCATCCCATGTAGTCTAACATCATTGCTCCCGAAAGGATCAAGGAGCTTGGATTTACTTTGTCCTGGCCTGCATACTTTGGGGCTGTGCCGTGGGTTGCTTCAAAAACCGCGCAAAAATCTCCTATGTTTGCGCCAGGTGCTATGCCCAGGCCGCCAACCTGGGCTGCGAGCGCGTCTGAAAGATAGTCGCCGTTCAGGTTAGGAGCGGCGATTACATGATATTCTTCAGGCCTGAGAAGCACCTGCTGAAAAAGCATGTCAGCAATCCGGTCTTTTATGATGACCTTATCTTTTGGGATGATGTTGTTATATTTATCAAAAAGCTCATTTTCGGTTATGGTTCTATTTCCGAACATATCCCTGGCAACTTCATATCCCCATTTGTTAAAAGCCCCTTCCGTATATTTCATGATGTTTCCCTTGTGCATGAGAGTCACTGTCGGGAGCCTGTTTTCAATGGCATATGAGATGGCTTTTGATACCAGCCTCTTACTGTTTTTTTCACTTATAGGTTTTATCCCTATTCCCGCATCATCAGGAATGGAAACATTCATACTGTTTTTAAGAAAGGATATTACGCTCTTTGCCCCCTCGCTTTTGGATTCCCATTCAATTCCGGCATATACATCCTCTGTATTTTCCCGAAAAATAACCATATCGACCTTTTCAGGATTCTTCATGGGGCTTGGAACATGATCAATGTACTTTACAGGCCTGACGCACGCGTAAAGATCCAGCTTTTGTCTTATAGTAACACTTAAGCTTCTTATTCCTTTTCCTACAGGGGTGGTCAATGGCCCTTTTATGGCAATTACATATTTTTTTATTGTATCAAGGGTTTTGGCGGGAAGCCATTTGCCTGTTTTCCGGTATCCCTTTTCTCCGGCATAAACCTCTAACCAGGATATTTTTTTATTATCGCTGTAGGCGGCATGCACTCCTGCGTCAATTACCATTCGTGTCGCATGCCATATATCGCCGCCTATCCCGTCCCCCTCAATAAAGGGAATAATCGGGCAATCCGGAACAAGTAAGGTTTGATTATTATTTATTACTATCCCGCCGTTTTTTCCCATAATTATAAATATCCTTCTATTTTTTAAGTTTTCGCTGTCTGAATGCCTCGTACATTACGACCGCGCCTGCCGCAGACGCGTTAAGAGAATCTACTTCTCCTTTTTGTGGGATAGAAATCAAAAAATCGCAATGTTTCTTTACAAGAGTGCGAATTCCTTTTTCTTCTCCGCCGATAACAATGGCTAAAGGGCAGGAAAAATCAAAGGAGAAAATCGATTTTTGCGCGCTTTTATC
>JAPVVG010000015.1 GCA_028571455.1 Desulfobacteraceae bacterium
AAAGTTATGCGCCAATCGGGGTGTCGCCTGATTGGTTGACAGCTTGGTAAAAAGAGCTTGAACCGAGGAACCGTATGAGGGAAAGCTTCACGTACGGGTCTGTGGGGAGGGCGCCGGGTAACCGGTGCCTTTACCCGGAAGTGGAAAATCAGGGCTTGGTTTTGTTGACATTTAGCGCAACAAATAGAGTGGGTTATTTGTTAATACGCTCTGTGTTCCCTGTTTTCCACTGATCGCAACGTTAAGGATACTTGAGAAAAATAGAGGAAGCTAAGAGTATGAAGCTAAAACTCAGAAATATTGGATTAAGCTTTCTTATAATCGGTCAAACACTTTTAGCTTTTGCCCAACCGATACTTGTTGAACCCGCTTTTGAAGTGCCGATAAGCAAACTTCCATTAAAAACTTTTGACTCTAAAAACCGCAATTTTATGGCAATCGTCTGCCCAGACGATAAAAACACTTTCGTTTACAAAGTAAACTGGCGTGGGAACATAGGCATGAGAGAAAAAATTCCGATGTGGTCGATAAAAGCATGCTTCGAAGAGGTTTGGGTTGCAAATGATGGGCAACATATAATAGGAGCGGCTTATGCAAAAGGTGCGCTTCCATCAAACTACACGAAAGATGAGATCATTTTCTTTTTCTTCAAAAATGGGAAATCTATAGGAGATATCAGGTTAAGTGAGATAATCAGCGACTTCTCAAAGTTAGAAAAAACGCAATCAGGCTTAAGATGGGGGAATTTGAAAGGATTTAACGAAGCCGGGTATCTTTTAGCTGAAACGATTGAGAATCAAACACTTATGCTTGATCCCACAACTGGAAAGAAAGTAGAATTCAGACAAAGGCAAGGAGGTCTTCCTTCAGACTTAAAAACTTACAGAGATTTAATGAATTGTTTCGAATTCGCCTATCCTAAAGATTATGAAATGAATCAGGGCGGCTTTTTACTTAAAAGAAAAGGTGCTGGCTGGCTTATTGAAATCAACTTCGAAGATATGTCCAAATATCTAAGCAAGGAGTACAATCCGCAAAAAATGACTTTTGAAGATTTTGCAATACAAAGATCCAAAATAATGTTCTCTGCTGATGGAGCCGACGGCTCTCGGTATGCAACCGATGTCATCAAAAGGAACAGTTTCACGACGTCTAATAACCTCAAGGCACTTGAAATCTATCTTACAGTCGTTAGGGAATCCTGGCCGGTTTACGAGGATGGTCAAGAAGAAAAGGAAAGCGATATAGAAATCGAAAAATCACAAGAGGGACCTATCTACGCAGTTTCACTATCAAAACCTGGCGATCCGTATAAAGTTCTGCTCTTAAATCTCACCGATGAAGGAAAGCATTTTCAAAAAGAAAAACAAATATTGAAGCATATAATCGATACAATTAAAATTTTACAATAAGCCATCTTTGAGCTTGTAGATCGTGAGATGTCGTGAGAGAAAAACTTGGCCTTAACAACTTCATCCACCAGTGGGCATTCCGCTGGCGCTCCATGCCCACTGGTGATGATATCGTTATATTCTTAACCACTAAATCGTCTTAATTTTGATTATTAAAGGTCTAAAGCAAATGACTGTTTCCTATAGTTTTTATTTGCGATTTTGGGCAATAAATTCTTTCATGGCCATAGCGACAGGTTTTGCTTTAGGCTATATGGCGTTTTATATTATTCCATTTATCTTTTCACCTATTTCGTTTCCAATTTTAGCATTCTTCATATACCAATTTTTTATCTATAAATACTTCTGGGGTGAATACAGAGGCCATTTTGAATATGCATATAGAGAACGACAAATTCAAGAAGGTGCTAATAAGGTTATAAAAAATTGTTTGGGCATGAAAACCTTTATAAAGGTATTTTTAGACGAACTGAGTGCTATTGGTATTGAACGTGATGAAATTTATATAGAGCTTCTGGGAATAACAGAAAATGAAGCTAATACTGAGCAAAAATTCCTGATTTTAATGAAGCTGGCACATAGCTCAAAAAAAGAAGACAATTATGAAAGAGAAATCAGTTACTTGGAGCAGGCTTTAGAGATTTTGCCCAGGGATTTAGTTGCAAACTATAGGCTTGCAAACTCATTTGAGAAAATTGGAAAAAGTGAGGAAGCAGTTGAATCATATAAAGCGGCACTTGGAAATCCAAGTTTATTGTCGGATAAGCTAAAAGATTTTATCTCATCCCAAATTGAAAGGGTTAAATCAAAAGGTCCATCCAAGAAACCTCCAGTACCTGGACTAAAGTATATGACGTATTGATAATGGTAATTTTTCAAAGTAAACTCATCCAATCAAAACATTGTTACCAAAATTAATAATATAAAATGGAGAATAAATATGAATCGAATATCGGCAGTAATTTGTATAATACTATCATTAAGCATTGGGGGGTGTGCTACTACTGGTGGTAAAACTTCAGCGGAAAAGCGCCAGTCAGTTCTCGTCATGAAAAATGAAGTGCTGTCAAACCTCTATAAACTAAAGCCAGACGTTAAATCTCAAATTTCCAGTGCCCCAGGTTATGCTGTATTCAGCAACGTTAATATCAATATTATTTTTGCCAGTTTCGGTGGCGGATATGGTGTAGTCAAAAATAATAAGACTGGTA
>JAPVVG010000016.1 GCA_028571455.1 Desulfobacteraceae bacterium
AGCAAGAAAAGCCTCTTTCATCAGCGAATGTTCAGAGGATTTACTACAAGAAGTGTTGATGCGAATAGAACCTATTATGTTTTAATTATCTTACTTAATATGACGGGATAAGTGCGCTAATCAAGACCCCAATTTTGCCCGCGTTCTTCTCTTAAAAGTGTGTTTTTGGCCCTGAAAATGGCCATTTAGTACCTTATTTAACGCAAGATTTTAACGTTTTATATATTATCTCAATATGTTGCTGTAGCCCGACCCCCCCCCATTCAATCAAGCGTTGGCAGGAAATCGACTGTTTCGAGCTAAATGATCGAATTCACAGCTTTCATCAAAAAACATCCCGTGAGCTATGGAAAGCCTATTCTTCCATGGAAGACGATTTTCTCGTCTGCAGAGCGGTCAAGCTGGGTTTTTTGTCCAAAGAAGATGTTCCGGAGAAAGTGGCCGAGGCCATCCCTGTATTAGAATAGGGAAGACGCATAGTGTGACGTTATATGATGGAGTGAGTGATCGAATTTGAGGGATGCTTGAACATTTTTAAAACTATTGTTTATGTGCAAGACGTGTCGAAATATGACACGAATCGCTCATGAATTGTATATTTTTTCTTGACAAATTATTCTTTAAGTGCAAAATGTGATGCAGGATGGAGCGTTTTGCAGATGAATACTAATCAATATCCAAAAACAGTTGGGCCGCGGGCGGCATTCGTGGTTGCGGAACTGTACGAACGGCAAAAGAATATTTTTTCTCATGCGGACGTGGAGAAGATCAGTGGCCTTTGTTCTGATTCTGCACGCGGGCTCGTAAGGAGGCTCGTCAACCGGGGACTGGCGACCAGGTTGAAGCCGGGCCTATTTATCCTTGTGCCTTCTGAACTTGGCCACGAGCGCGACTACTTTGGCAATCCTTATGTTGTGGCCAGGGAGATCGTCGGCAGAGCTGCGTACTATATTTCCCATGCCTCTGCGATGGACATCCACCAGATGGTAACCCAGCCGCAGTTCGTGGTTTATACGACAACTATTCGGGCTATTCGTCCGCATTTCGTGATGGGAACTGAATTCCGCTTTGTGTTCTGCAAGCGGAAGTATTTCTTCGGAACAACGGATCATTGGATCACCAAGACGCAGAAAGTCCGGATTAGTGATCTTGAGCGGACGGTTGTTGACGGGCTCAGGCAGTCCGAATACTGTGGCGGCTTCAGTGAGGTTGCCAAGGGGTTCTGGATGCGGCGGGAGGATATTGATGTAAAAAAACTTGTGGAATACGCACTGCGGCTGGATATCGGGGCTGTCTATCGCCGCCTCGGATATATGCTGGAGTTGTTTGATTTGGATGCCTTTAGAGAGATAGAAACGTTGCGGCAGAAGCTCACCTTGTCTTATGCCATCCTCGATCCAATGCTGCCGGAAGAGGGCAAGTTCATGGCCCGTTGGCGGCTGCGGCTTAATGTGAGCCCGGAAGAAATTAAAGCAGTAGTGAGAACCTGACCCATGATTCCCCAACGAAACATTTCGCTTCTCTCCAACCGTCTTGCCCGCGAAGGCGGCCGCCGTATACCCGAAGCGGTCCTCGAACGTGATTACTGTCTCGCCTGGTTTCTTGTAAGCCTTTCCAGCTCACCGATCTGCAAAAGTCTTATATTCAAGGGAGGCACAGCGCTGAAACGATGCTATTTCAGCAAATACCGCTTTTCCGAGGATCTTGATTTCACGCTTGCAGAGGAGATGCCGCTGGAAACTATCCTTGCCGGGTTTGAGAAAGTCTATGCCGAAGTCCGACAATCTTCAGGCGTGGTTATCCGCTACTCCCGGGAAGACCGCAGAAAACATCAAAACAGCCATACGTTTTACCTGGCCTACGATGGACCGTTACTCGGCGCATCCACGAAGGAATTCAAGGTGGACATTACCATTAATGAGCGGATTGTCATGCCGGTACAGAAGCTACCTGTGCTTAAGGGGTATGACGAGTACGCCGATCTCCCGGGAAACGCAAATATTCAGGTATATTCATTGGAAGAGATACTGGTGGAAAAGATTGTCGCCCTGACAGACCTTGCCCGTAACGAGCCGAGGGATCTCTACGACGTCTGGTATCTCACGGCGGTAGAAAACATGGATCTGACCGCACTTATTCCAAAAGTTGCAAGCAAGCTGGAGTTTCGCGACAAGGCCTTGGCGGAAATGGGCGATGAATTTGTAAAAAAGGAAGCCCGCCTGAGAAAGCTATGGCAGGTCCGGCTCGCCAATCAAATGGCAGATCTTCCCCACTTTGATGAGGTCTATCGTGCAGTACGACGTTCATTGCGTGTGGCTGGCCTGATGAGAGGGTAGAATTTTTCTCTTTGCAGAAAACTTTACGAAAGGGTCGGCTGCTCCTTTGCTATGATGATATAATCCTCCCGACTCCCCAACCTTTCGGGCCTTTGCCCGAATGCCGAGTTTCTCTTTTATTCCTTCTACAAAACTCTTACTTCCAACAGCGATGCTTTGAGACCATTTGCTTTCTCGAACATAATTTTTTGTCTTTTGGATTTCATTATACCCTCCAAAATTCCATTCCCAAAACGTACCGTTTCGATTTTTTGCCTCAAACAGCCATTGCAACCATCGGCATCGATCTCTGGCAAATTTAAGCAGAAATTCTTTTTTATGACACCGATGCGTAATATGCCAAACGTGACCTGGAAGGAAATGCCTGCCCGCCAGTGCCAGGCTTTGGCAG
>JAPVVG010000017.1 GCA_028571455.1 Desulfobacteraceae bacterium
ATGGTTATCCCACGCTCTTTTTCCTCCGGCGCCTTGTCTATCTGATCAAACGGCACAAAATCGGCCATGCCCTTTAGTCCGAGATGTTTTGTTATCGCCGCGGTTAATGTTGTCTTGCCATGATCTATATGACCTATGGTTCCTACATTTAGATGCGGCTTAGTCCGATCAAACTTTTCCTTAGCCATATCATCGCCCTCCCATAATTTTTTGTTTCATTTTTTTCGATCCGGTTTCGATGGAGCCCACGACCGGAATCGAACCGGTGAACCTCTTCCTTACCAAGGAAGCGCTCTACCGACTGAGCTACGTGGGCCTGTCTGGAGCGGGAGACGAGATTCGAACTCGCGACCTCCAGCTTGGAAGGCTAGAGCTCTACCAGCTGAGCTACTCCCGCTAACACCACTTATCATTACTTTAATTGTTAACCCCAACAAGATTCATAACATTAAATGAGATGAAAGCAAGTTTCCTCAAGAAGTACTTCGCGCAGTAAGAGTAATGCAGGAAGTCATGTAGTATTTTATCGATAACGATATGCAAACCGAAATCTCCTACATACGACTTACTTTGACCTAAATCGCTCAACTTAGGCCTGAGAATGGTGGTGGGGGGAGGATTTGAACCTCCGAAGGCTTTGCCGACAGATTTACAGTCTGTTCCCTTTGACCACTCGGGAACCCCACCATATTTGATTGCAAAATAGAATGAGGTTTGTTAAATAATTATCATCCTTATTATAGATTAATGGAGCCAGCGGAGGGACTCGAACCCCCGACCCACTGATTACAAATCAGTAGCTCTACCAGCTGAGCTACGCTGGCGTGTTAAGAGCAAACCAGGATTTTTTGCAACAAATACAAAAAGTATTATACATAATGATCTTCAATATAAATATCAACCTAAATTATTGGCCATTTTGAGTCAATAGGGCGAGCTATAAATAATAGGCAGAATATTTTAAATCATCGCTTCGATTTTCTCTCATTTTTAAGCTAAATCAGGCATTTTTGCATGTGCGTATTGCAATATGTTCAAAATGTGCGAGTTTTGCTTTAAGCACCCTTTTTCCGGACATACAATTTATTATTATAAGATCAATGCCGTTGCCTTAAGGAAAAAACTTTTCAAATTCCCCCCTTGAGGGGGGCACAGGGGGGGTGTAACCTATTGAAATAACATCCCCCTTAATCCCCCTTCAAAGGGGGAATTTAAAGGAACGGCCCTTAAGGAAACGGCATTGATTATAAGATAAGCCCTTGACAAGCATACTAATTATTGTGTAATCGAACAGCGGATACCATTATTGTTAATAATATAAAATCTAAATTGAGCGATTAGCAGTTAGCTATCAGCTATTAGCCGTTAGCCTTTGAATTTTAAAGTTTTTCTCTTATGAAAAATTATCACCCAACAGATGAAAGTAAGACTTATCGTAACTTTTTAAAATCATTTAGTTAATAGCTAACGGCTAATCGCTAATCGCTTATTTTAGGTAAAAGTAAGATGAGCTCGTAAAAAGTCAAATTCATCAAGTAACATTATTCGCAAAAAAATATTTAAGGAGCCTGATTTGCTAAACTTTCGAATTATTTACCTGCCAATCTTTTTATCACTTCTCTTATATGGATGCGTTCAAACTCTGCATAATACCTCAACGTTACAGCGCGAAAATCCAGTATGTTCAGAAACTAATACAGTTGTATCCGCAGAAACAGCCCCAAAAGAGGATTATATCAGCCAAAAATCTGAAGATTTCGAGCCTGACAAAATCGACAATACCAGCATTAATACAATCAAAGCTTCTACACTAAGTCCCGCAAAAAGCTCCTGTATAAAAACAGATGAAAATCTCTCTACTCAAAAAAAGATACAGTCGGTCCTGGACGAAGCCCTTGATTTTTGCCGGGTATCACAGGACCTCTGGCAAAAAGGGGAGCTTGAAAATGCCATTGAAGCCCTGGACCAGGCTTATTCTTTGATCCTGAATGTCGATACCAATGACAATCTTGCACTGGTGCAGCAAAGGGAAGACCTGCGTTTTATGATATCAAAACGTATCCTTGAAATCTACGCATCTCGAAATATTGTCGTCAACGGTAACCACGATGCCATCCCCATGGTAATGAATAAACACATCCAGGCAGAAATCACCCTTTTTACAAAAGGAAACGAGAAAAAATTCTTTGTTAAATCATATAAACGTTCAGGCATGTATCGCCAACATATAGTTGAAGCGCTTGAAGAGGCAGGGCTTCCTGTTGAACTGTCATGGCTTCCTCTTATTGAAAGCGGCTTCAAGGTAGGCGCCCTTTCAAAGGCGAGAGCTCTCGGTCTCTGGCAGTTCATACCGTCAACCGGATACAAGTTCGGGCTTAAACGTGATATATTCATCGATGAACGGATGGATCCTTTTAAAGCAACAAAAGCTGCTATAGCATACCTGAAGGAATTGCACAACATTTTCGGCGACTGGGCAACCGTTCTGGCCGCCTATAACTGCGGTGAAGGAAGAGTTCTACGTGTAATCCGAAGCCAGAATGTAAACTATCTTGACGACTTCTGGGATTTATATGAACGGCTTCCCAGGGAAACTGCAAGATATGTCCCCAGATTTCTGGCTGTCCTTCATATACTTAAGGATATGGAAAAGTACGGGCTTGATTCAACAGATCTCGATCAACCTTTAGAATATGAAACAATCATTGTAACAAAACAGGTGCGCCTCAAGGATATA
>JAPVVG010000018.1 GCA_028571455.1 Desulfobacteraceae bacterium
AGGTAGCCTTCCATATCGTCTCCAATTATCTCGCTCGCGCAGACGGTAATGACGGCAATAACCTCGGGATGATAGCGGATAATGAGATTGCGAATTCCATCAATGAAATTTTTACGTCCCCCGAATACGGCCGTATCTTCATGAAATGAGGCCGTGGCGATGGAAACAGGCTCCCTGAAGATGCGAGAGAAGGTATAACGGGGATAAGTGGCGCAACCCTGTGCACCCTGGACAAAGGGGATGCATCTATGAACGCCCACGCCTGCCCACATGGCCCCAAAGGGCATGCAGATCCGGCCCGGATCCACAACGGCTGTCCTTTTGGATGAAGGAATAATATCCTGATCCGGCTCCTTATATTCAGGACAGATAGGTTCCTTTTCTATATACATCTGGTCATAGGTAATACCCTCAATCGGCATCTCCGTGAGCGCGTTGAGGTCTTCTATGGTCAATCTTCCGTTTAATTTTAATTGTGCTGACATGATCTTCCTCCTTTTTTAGGCTATAGGTTGTTTAGGCTGAAGGCTGTCAGGCTGTCAGGAAAAGACTCACAAAATAATAGCCTATCCATTCAAATATACTGCCCCCACCAAATGCAGTTTTTTCCGTTGAAAGGATATCAGTATCCTACATCCCACAGCTTACAGCCTAACAGCCTTCAGCCTAACCAACCTGACTATTTACAAATTTCCAGACAGGCGCATAAACTCCCTGATAGATGTCCCTGGCAAAGTTCACCATGCCTCTGAAGCAGGCATAGGGACCCTTTTCATAGGAATGTGAATTTACCGTCGGCACACCAAGCTTGCGGCACAGATATTTCTCCTTCAAGCCGGTGAGAAATAGATCGGGCTTAAACTTCTCTAAGCACTCCTCAATCTCAAATTCATTTGGATTGTCCACAACAAAGACGCCATCTTTTGACCTGGCATTAATTTTTTCATAATCATCTTCATGGGCAAAGGTGCACATACTGAAGACCACCTCCATTCCCAATTCTTTCATGACCCTTTGCCAGTGCCACACCCTTGGACCTCCCACATACATGCCCACCTTTTTGCCCGTCAGCTTTTCGCGATAGAAATCAATGGCCGGTGTAATACATCTGATTTCCTCCTCAATAATCTGCTCCGCCTTCTCCTTCATTTCCTGAGAGCCGAAAAAATCCGCCACATCCCTAAGCGAACTGGCTGTCTGTTCGATTCCAAAGAAGCTCACATCGAGGTATGGAACCTTAAAACCCTCCTTGATAAGCTTTGAAATGTAGGTGCAGGAACGCTGGCAATGAAGGACGTTCAGCTTGACATCCGGTATCTTCAAAAGATTTTCCATGCGTTCACCTCCGGTAAAAACCGATACAATACGGCAACCAAGCTTCTCGAAAAGGGGTTTGATATATACCAGGTCCCAGTCCATATTGAATTCGCCGATAATGGCAATGTCGTAAGGCCCCATCTCATCTTTTTTCATGCAGACTTCAGGACATTTCTTCCTGTACTCCAACATCTGATCATAAAACTGGACATTAAAATGATGATGGCCCGTGGATTGGCTCACTCCGCTAAAGCCCGGTGCGTCAATGACGAATACGGGCATGCCGATCTTTTTTTCAACTCTTCGGGCCACCGAATAACAATCATCTCCGATAAGCCCGCTGGTGCAGGTAGTATAAATCAAGATACCTGCTGCGCCTGGAATAAGTCGCCAGGCCTCAAGGCAAGCCTTCTCCAGCTTCTCCGTGCCGCCGAAAACCACATCCTTTTCGTCAAGGTCAGTGGTGATCGCCCGCCTGCGATTATGTGAATCATTGCAAAGCGTGTCCGGTCCTGCCCAGGCGTAAACGGCTGAAAGGTTGCGCCTGGTGCCCCATTGATACCAGGCACACCCTGCCGGCGAATGTATAATCTGGATGCAGTCGCCAATCGGTCCTCCAACTACCCCGCGTGCCCCTGCAAAAGCGCAGCCACGTTCTGTCATATCTCCTGGAATGGTTTTAATATTGCAGGCAGGAATATTAGGTTTGTCTGCATTGGTAAGCACATGGTGCTTATATCTTTCAGGTATGGTAATATCACATTTTAATTTATATTTTTCTGGAATAGGCATCCTTGTTATCTCCTTATCCGTTTATTTGTAGCCGTTCACAGGTTAAAGGGTTGATTGGGTTCACGGAACCTTGAACCTCTGAATCGTAAACATTGAACCTCTGAATCGTGAACGGTTCCTTATAAATCTGAGAGCATGCTTCTTGCTGTGCTCTTGTTCCGATCTCTTCTCCCGGCACTCCCACGGCATCTGCTCTGCACTGCTTGCAGAGATACCATTGCTTGATAATGGGTTCACACTCGGCACGTGACTTTTTCAGCTCTTCCGTTGTCGGGGCGCGCAACCCGGAAAAGCGGCCAACAGGAATCAACGGCATGATATTCATAATACATGCCCCTGCTGTTTTTATTGTTTGGGCTACTTCCATCAGATGATCAGAATTGATACCTGGAATAAGTACTGTATTAACCTTCACCATAAATCCTTTTTGGCTGGCTTCATAGATACCCTCTAATTGACGCTCCAGAAGAATTCGGCCTGCCTGCGCGCCGTGATAAAATTGTCGTTCCCAGCAGACATGCGCATATATGGCCGCTGAAATCTTCGGATCTACTGCATTCAGTGTTACCGTAAGATATTTCACTCCTACCTCTTTCAGTCTTGGCAATTTATCTGACAGGGTTAAGCCGTTGGTGCTCAAACATTTGCTCAATTCAGGGAAACGCTGGTTAACAAGGGCAAAGGTCTCAAAGGTGGCCTCATTAGCCAATGGCTCTCCAGGGCCGGCAATAGCGGCAATCCGGATGCGGGGATCTGAGCGAATCGCCCA
>JAPVVG010000019.1 GCA_028571455.1 Desulfobacteraceae bacterium
ATCGGCCTTGTCTATGCTTGCGATTTTGCCGTTTCTTGTAAATTCATAGATAAGATCATTTGTAAATGTATTCTCAACTCCAATTTCAGAGGTGCGGTTTTCAAGAATTGTTACGCAAACACTCTTTATGCCTGACGGAAGAGTTCCGCCTCCGGCAAACCTGTAGCCACATGCTGATAAAAAAGCCAAAAACCACAATATTGCAAAAACAATCCAAATTATTTTTACTTTGAAAAACATTTTCCTCCTTCGTCTTTAGTCGAGTAGTCGAGTGGGAAATTGGTCGAGTGGTTGACTACTTAACTACTTGACTACTCGACTACTCGACCAATTGTGAGCGAAGCGAACTAAGTTCTATACTACAATATTTACCAGCTTCTTTTTAACGACAATGACCCTTTTTATCGGTTTACCATTTATGAATTTCCTTGTGCGTTCATCTGAAAGGGCCATCTCTTTTATGGCAGCACCATCCGCATCGGCGCTTACGCTGAATCTGCTGCGAAGTTTACCGTTTACCTGCACTACTATTTCAAGGCTGTCTCGCAAAAGAGCATCTTCCCTGTATGATGGCCACGATTCCAAAAGAACGCTGGATTTATGCCCCAGGGAATCCCAGAGCTCTTCAGTAAAATGTGGAACTATGGGTGACAAAAGGAGTATAACCGATTCCATGGCAAATCTCATTACCCTGGCCGCTTCGGAGCTTTTTTCCGACAAATCTATGCCGTACATGGTATTGACAAGCTCCATTACAGCGCTAATTGCTGTATTGAAGTGGAACCTGTCTTCTATATCGCAGGTAACTTTTTTTATGGTTTGATGGGCTTTTTTATATAAAACCCGTACACTCTCGTCCAGTTCGTCAGGACTGCCATTAAAGGGAGTTACCCCTTTTATCAAATCCATCCAGCCTGCAGCAAGGCTCCATATACGATTCAGGAAGCGATATCCGCCCTCAACTCCCTGGTCGCTCCATTCAAGATCCCTCTCGGGCGGAGCCGCAAAAAGACAAAAGAGCCGTGTAACATCAGCGCCGTATTGTTTGAGCATAATATTCGGATCTATCACATTCTTTTTTGACTTGGACATCTTTTCAACCCGACCGATTACGACCTTCTCGCGGCATTTTTTACAAAAGCTGTCTCCGCTGCTTTCCTGAACCTCTTCAGGCAAAAGAAGTCCATGCTCGGGGCAGGAAACAGTCTCCTTGCAGACCATACCCTGCGTCAGCAGTCTGGTAAAAGGCTCCTTGTATTTGACGAGCCCCAGATCTTTAAGCACACGCGTAAAATACCTTGAATAAAGAAGATGCAAAATAGCATGCTCAACCCCGCCGATATATTGATCAACCGGCATCCAGTAAGCAACAGGCTTTGCATCAAACATGCCGCTATTGTAATTTGCGCTGCAGTATCTCTCAAAATACCAGGATGATTCAACAAACGTATCCATTGTATCGGTTTCTCTTTTTGCGTCAGAACTTCCGCATTCTGGACACTTAGTTCTTGCAAAATAATCGAGACCTGCTAACGGCGACCTTCCCCCGGGCAGAAGATCAGCCTCCTCTGGCAATACAACCGGAAGATCCTCTTCCGGAACAGGAACAACGCCGCATTTCTTGCAGTAAACTATGGGAATAGGGGCTCCCCAGTAACGCTGCCTGGAAATACCCCAATCCCTCAACCTGAAGTTGACTGTTTTTTCTCCAAAGCCCTTTTCATCAAGAAAAGAAGCGATTTCATCAAGCGCCTTTTTATTGTTCATGCCGTCAAAACGGCCTGAATTGACCATAACCCCTTCGCCAATGTATGCTTCGGTCATGGCAGCGGCGTCAAGGTCCTTATCAAAAGGCTTAACAACAACAATAATGTCAAGCCCGTATTTTTTGGCAAATTCAAAATCACGCTGGTCGTGTGCGGGCACCGACATAACAGCGCCTGTGCCGTATTCCATGAGAGCAAAATTGGCTGTATATATCGGCATACGCTTGCCGCTCAAAGGATTTATGCAATATGAACCAGTAAAAACCCCTTCCTTTTCATAATTTTCAACAGCCCTGTCTGATCTATCCTGCATTGACATCCGTTCCACAAATTCTCTAATCTTATCTTCCCGGCTTGTGCCTTCTGAAAGCTCGGACACAAGCGGATGCTCAGGGGCAAGACACATGAAGGTTGCCCCGAAAACAGTATCCTGACGGGTTGTAAATACAGGTATAAATTTGTCTGAATTATTTTTGGCATTTTCGATCGGAAACCTTATCTGCGCGCCTATGCTCTTTCCGATCCAGTTTTTTTGCATGGTGATGACCTTGTCAGGCCAGCCGGGAAGTTTGTCGCAGTAAGCAAGCAGGTCTTCAGCATAGTCGGTTATACGAAGAAACCACTGCCATAGCCTTTTCTGACGAACCGGTTTTCCGCATCTCCAGCACATGCCGGCCTCTACCTGTTCATTGGCAAGAACGGTCTGGCATGTATTACACCAGTTTACAAAGGACTCCTTTCTATATGCCATTCCTTTTTCATACATCTTTAAAAACAGCCACTGTTCCCACCTGTAATATTCGGGCTTGCAGGTGGCTATTTCCCTGTCCCAGTCATAGCTAAAACCTATACGCTTTAGCTGAAATCGCATTGAATTAATATTATCGTATGTCCATTTGGCTGGATGTGTATTGTTTGCAATGGCGGCATTTTCCGCAGGCATTCCAAAAGCATCCCATCCCATCGGATGCAGAACATTAAATCCTTGCATTCTTTTATACCTTGCGACTACATCCCCTATGGTGTAGTTTCTGACATGCCCCATGTGTATCTTACCTGAAGGATAGGGAAACATCTCAAGAAGATAATACTTTTCCCTGTCAGGATTTTCTTTACACTTAAACAGCCCTTTCTCATCCCAATAGGATTGCCACTTTGATTCAATGGTTTTTGG
>JAPVVG010000020.1 GCA_028571455.1 Desulfobacteraceae bacterium
AGCGTTAAGAAAGAACGACGACTGAATAAAACTTTCTATGAATCGGATAAATGTCTGGTTTAGCTTAGCTTGTTATAAAAGGATTGCTCTGAGTTCTTTCTTTACGCTCACTTATGCGTGAGTTTCAGCCGTTCTTAAATTTAATTGTCCGCTGCTTCAGGTTAATCGTATAATGAGTTTTCAAATTTCTGTTCATTGATTTTAAATCGCCAGGCGCAATACCATTCGTCAGGATGTGCATCCGGGGGGCAGGCTATGCACTCTGTGCTGATTGCCGGATCAATGGCTCTTGCAAAATATGTATATTCTACCATTCCTCCGGATTTGCACGGATAATCATCAAGTCCTTTCAGTTTCCGTGCTGACTGAACCCGGCACTCATTCATCTGAAAGACAAAACTATCCGGCTTTTCATCAATAATAGATTGAGTATTAACGCGGGAATAGAGACGAAAATTAAGCGCCCTTTTTAAACCTTCAAGCCCGGAATTTTCAGGAAGGCTAAGAAATTTTTTTATTGACCAGGCTTCGAAAGGAGAAAAATGCGCCCAGCAGGAATCGTTGCACCGCTTGGCATCGTTCATGCCGCTGGTAAATTCTACTGCCTGAAACCATATGCCATCATTTGCAAGCCAGTTTAACGCAACACTGTCCATAAGTTCATGAACCGATTCTGCCGGCATTTCCAGCAAAGGCGCAGGCAGATCATCCTTCATCTCAAATTCAAGAACCCTGGAAAGCCTTTTCATCTGATAAGCATAACTTTTTTTCGACGCGTTGCCCAGTATTTCAAGAGCCTTCTCCATGCCCATCTGATGTTTTATCTCGGCAAACCAGAGAGCATAATGAACTATTATCCGGTGAAACATGTCAAGAACAAGACGTGCCTTATCTTCATGGTTAAGATCTTCAGGCGTTTTGGCTGTTTCGAGCATTAGTGAGTCTCCTTTAGCCTCCGCGATACTTTTCAGGCAACACAACTTTTGGATTCCAGTCCCCAGGAATCTTTTGACCGGGCTCTTCGCCTAATTTTATCTTTCTTTCCTTTAGTCCGAGTCTGGCAAATTCCATATGCCCTTCCTTTAAAGTCCGGCCATTGATTATAGCCTCGGAGCGGAGTCTCCGTCCAATTGTTTTTTCCATCTGCCTGCCAAGCCATAGGATGCGGTCAACATCATATCCATGTTCAATGCCCATTTCGTCGATCTGGACCAGTGTATCCTCCAGTGTAACCAGGCCAACATATCTGGGATCTTCATAATAGTATTCTCCGGTGCCCTTTGTAGGATAGTCATCCAGGAAATTGGCTGGCTGTCCTCCCAGCCCTCCAAGAGTAGCCTCAAAGTGTATAATCCCTGCCTGCAATGCAGCCAGAACAGATGCCGATGCTATGCGCTTTGTTTCATGGAAATGAGCGATATGGAGGGCAGGGTCGGGAATTTCATCTAAAATCATGGAAAAATAGCGGTAAACCTCAGGAGCTGAAGCGCTGCCGTCGTGGTCCGCATGTTCAATGTCATGGGCTCCGATTTCCAGCCATCGTTTTGCAAATTCCGCTGCATCTTTCATATCCGTGGCCCCGCCAATGGGGCTCCCCCAGATAGTGCTGACCGTTCCGCACGTCTTCATGCCTGCATCATTGCACTTTTTTATGCATCTCTCCGCCTCTTTCCAGTAATCCGGAAGAGTTGTCCCTGAGTTTGCAAAATGATGCTCCTCTTCTGTAGAAACCATCATCAAGATACGATCGGGCCCGACCCCCTTTTCTCTTAGCTGGATAGCGTGATCAACTGCCGGCTCGCGAATCGTGACGGCTGTAAAGCAAATGTCGTCATAATTAACCCCTTTTCTTTCACAGCGTTTTTTAAACCGGTCCCCTCTAAGATGAACAAACAGATCTTCTGCGTCCCTGAACTGAGGCATTAAAAATGCGCTTCCAAGATTGGTTACTTCAATGTGTTTGCAGCCCGCGAATATCAGCTCTTCAAGATAAAATATCTTTGCCGCAGTGGAAATGAATTTTTCTTCATGCTGAAAACCGTCCCTAATTGTTACGTCGCCGATAGTTACCTTTTTAGGCATTTTGGGAAAAATCTTCCAAAAATCATATTCTGTCATATCAATCAAGGTCTCCTTCCCAAAAAACTCTTATCACATTACACCAAAAATAGACTGTAAACCAATAATCCAATGAATGCCCCCTACTTTCCCTTTTTGTTCTTTAGCAGGGCTTCGAGACCAGTGAACGGCCTGTATGTAGAAGGCGGCTTTTGCTCGCCACCAGGCGTCGCCGCATTATGCTGTTCCGCATCCAGATGCCGCGAGTGCTCATTGTCATGACAGTAGAGGCATAGCAGCTCCCAGTTACTGCCGTCAGGCGGATTGTTTTCGTGGTCGTGGTCCCTGTGATGGATCGTGAGTTCACGAAGTCTTTTGCCTGTGAATTCACGCCCGCACCGCGCACAGACCCACGGGTAAAGCTTGAGCGCTCGCTCCCGATAGGTCTTCTCCCGAAGCTCCCTGTCGCGCAAGGCCCTGGCAATGAACTGATCCTGCTTGTCATCATCTGTCCGCATCTTTTTTGGTGGTATGCCCATAAAACTAAAAAATTATGGCAGAAATCAGAAGAAACGTAAAGAATATTCAGCAAGGTTGGCTTTTGCTCAAAAAACTACTGTAAACCAATAATCCAATGGAGGCTCCCTACTTTCCCCCAAAAAAATAAATATTTGGCTTGCTATTACGTATTAAGGCGCTTAGTATGTGCCATCAATTAAATCCCGCGGTAAATTGGCGGGAGGGTTTCTTTCTGTGGGGATTATCCGTTTGTTAAATGCAATCATCCTTCAGTTTGTAACGTTGAAATTTTTTGAAAGGAGGATGATATTATGATAAATGGAACTGTTAAGTGGTTTAATGACCGCAAAGGTTTTGGATTCATCGAACAGGAAGACGGACCGGATGTATTTGTGCATC
>JAPVVG010000021.1 GCA_028571455.1 Desulfobacteraceae bacterium
CATTTCTGATAAAGACTTCAGTGTTAATGATAGGTATATCTTCTGATAATGCCCCCAGTTGTTTCCACAGTGTATTCATACTTCCTGAAGATGAACCCATAAGCCACCCAATACAATAATCAAACATGTAACCCTTTCTCTTCCATGCTGTACACTGCCCTCCGGGAACAGTATGCATTTCAAATATTTCAGTCTCAAACCCATACTTCTGACCAAAAACACCTGCTGAAAGTCCTGCTATCCCACCACCAATAATAATTATTTTACTTTTCATTATTAGTCCTCTTTTCCTAAAATCTTTTATCTTACTGGTTTGTGCTTATTATATCAAAAATCTGTTTATTTTATATTAAAGTGAAAGTAAATAGTTATCTTCATCCGGAAGAATCACTTGGTATCTACCTTGTATGAGATGTCCAACTCTCTTGTGTCTTTGGTTGAATCGTTGGGTATGTAAACCATTTATTGGAAAGAGTTACCTTTACCAACTTTGTTATATTGCAAAACCCCATATATTTTTCCAGCGATGTGACGCGTAAAGGCCCATTTGTAAGTCCCGAATCTTATCCTGGGGGCTAAGATAGACAGAGGAACCTTCTCTTCGTGAGCATAATTTGATTCGGCCACCACTTCACCGACGCAGGTTTGTTTAAGGAACCGGCAAACGACCTATAGCATCCTCTACGATACTGCCTAGGTAAAGCATCCCTTTATGTTCCTGAACACTGGTTATCTGAGTATACGATGCCGACGGATCTTGCAAATTATGGACAACGTGACCATCCATATCCAACCCTAATACGAACCCGTAGTTTTCCGCGGCCGGTAGCAGAGCCTCGAGCAATCGCATGATAATCTTTCTCAGGAACGGTCGCGGGAGCATGATGGCATCCACGTCCGGCTTGCGAGGCGAGACAAGCGCCAGCCAGAACGCGTCTTCCCCATTGCAAGAGATGCCATCCGGAAAACCCGGCAAATTGTCTATAAAGATCTCTGATTCACCTTGTCGAGGTCCGGTGAGCCAGTATCGCCGCACCTGATACTTGCCAGTCTCCACAACCAGAACAAAAGATTGATCGGGGCTGACGGCGACGCCGTTAGCAAAATACAGCTTATCAAGCACCAGCCGCGTGGTCTTGGTACTGGGGTCGTAGGCGAGCAAACGGCCATTGGGCCGATGCTCCATCAGGTCTACCGTAGTCTCTGCATCAGTAAACTTAAATGAGGTATCACTGAAGTATATGGTTCCATCGGCAGCAATGTCGACATCATTAGTGAGCCGGAACGGCACGCCACCCTGCTCAGTGCCCAGAACAGTTATCGAACCGTCTGAGGCAATTGAGAGCAACCCCTTGTAAGCGTCGGCCACCACCAGATTGCCAGCTGCGTCAAAGTGAAGCCCCAGTGGTCGTCCCTCTGTGTAGGCAAAGACTTCCGGTTGGCTGCCATCGGCCTGAAATCGCAGGATGCGGCCGTCTGCCATGCCGCCATAGATTCGGCCCTGACCGTCTACGGCAACATCTTCCGGGCCAACGCCTGCTCCCGCTCCCAGTCGTTTCACCGAGGTAAGGCGGGTGTTGGGTTCATAAACCCCTGTTAGCGCCGGTGCCTCTGGCGGCGTCCAAGCAGCCGGATCAATAGGAACCGGCCAAAACAGCAGATAAATCAGGAGCAACCCCACTATCGCCACGAAGCCAATTAGGATCTTACGCCATGTCACGATGTCCCTCCTTGTCTGTCGTTAGATGCGCCATTCCGGCTAACGTTCCGCGTGTTTTCGAAGTTGCCTTTAGGCAATTTAGCGAAGCGTCGCAAACACGCTGTTAGCTGAAGTACGACAATTTTTTCAGAACTAAAAAATTGTTAGAATAATAGGGACAGACACCTATTTATCATCTATGGTAATACCTAAAACCTCAACTATCTGGTTAAGAAACTCCACAAATCCCATAGGTTTTCCGCTAAAAGTAACCAGATTATTGACTTGGCACACCTTCACTATTTATTTCAGTCCTTGTCTTCATATACTTTCAGCAATTCGATTTCACTCTCCGGTGCAATAATATGTACATAGTTTTGAATATCTTGAAGATGTTGAAATACTTTAGACTTTTCTATTCCCGGTGGCGCATATACAACGAATAAGACGTTCTGAGTATTAGGTGTTATCTGTGTACGTTTGTCCGGTCCATATATTATACTGGAGATTATTCCTTTTGAGTCAGATACCATCATGTCATTATAAATCAACTCTTTTTCCTGACCGCTTATTTGGGTATATTTTTCTCCACCGTTTGAAACATCAAGTTTAATGGGCAAATCTATTGCATCCAAATCATGCCCTGCTGTCAATAACAGATTCTTTAATTCAGCCATAAACATTACTTCCACCAATGATGCAACCTTAGGGATTGATTTATTCTTAAAAACAATTGAATCCAATTGTAATAATACGTGGTATGTTTTCTTAAATCTTTTGTAATAATCATTATAAGTCTTGAGCGGTTCCATATTTTTTAAATCAGCTCTATCTAATCCGGTAAAATTTTTCCTTAAGCTATTTTCAAGTTCGAGTTTGCATCTATCAAGCTCTTCATGTTTTTTGGGATTGCATACATTTTTCATTACCAGTATACCCATTAATGCTTCCGGATAAACCTTTTTAACTTCATCCGATATAA
>JAPVVG010000022.1 GCA_028571455.1 Desulfobacteraceae bacterium
AAGGCATTAAGATATTTGTAGTGCTTCAATAATTAAAGAATACACCACACCCAGAGGAATTAAAAGAACTAAATGGAATAAGAAGAAGTAAAAGGAACTTTAAAGGCTAAAACCCACAACATAATCAGACTCACAACATAATGACCCCAAAGTTTCAAAGTTTAGAAACTTTTTGGTGATAAGCCCAAACTAACATTTTACTCCTCTCGTTTACCCTCAAGGGTCAAAGGCAGACTTGACCCCATTTCTTTTGGTTCGGGGATTGTAAGCTTAAATATGGTCAAGGTTACATGAATGGTGATGAGACAGCGGGGACGTTATAAATTTGTAAATCAAAGGTTGATTGAAGGCACAAAGTTATATTTTTATGGACCACTATTGTAACTTGAGCTTTTTCTCCCCAAAAATTTTCTTGAAAAGAGGTCAAAAGGCAGAGCCTTTGGTGGCTCTGCCTTTTTGCTGTACAACCAGGTAATTTTATCTCTGCGTTACCGCACTTACCTTTAAAATGGATGTCCCCCTTATTCCACTAAAAAAACATTGATTTCCCCTGGATTGAGTTGTACAATTAATTTGTACAAAAAAAAGGGGGGGTGACAAAAATATGGAAAAAATAGGTATCAGTACGCTGAGAGAAAATCTGTCAATATTTCTGAAAAAGGTTCAGAAAGGGCAGGTTATTACAATTACTTCACGCGGTCATGAAATGGCGAGACTTGTCCCTGTGGAAGATAAGAAGGAGAAGTCAAGAGAATTTTTGCTGAAACTGGGCAAGAATTCTACTATTGGGGATATCCTATCCCCAATTGATGAAGAGTGGGAGGCTATGAAATGATTGTTGTAGATACCCACATAATCATTTGGAATGCTTTGAAGCCAGAGATGCTCTCCGAAAAAGCAGAAAAAGCCATTTCAGCAGCTAATAATTCGGATGGAATAATATTTTGTGAAATCTCGCTGTGGGAAATAGCAATGCTGATGCATAAAGGAAGGCTCAGTATAGATATCGAATATCTGGAATTCATAAAACTGATATTAGAGTCCAACGAATACGTTTTTCTGGGAATTACGCCGGAGATAGCAGCACTTTCCACGGATTTGCTTTCGGACAATAACAAGGATCCCGCTGATAGAATCATCGCTGCAACTTCAATCATCGAAAATGCCAAACTTGTTACTGCTGACAAGAAATTAAGACAATCCAAAAAAGTTGCTACTATCTGGTAAACAGAAAAGAAGCCCTTACTCCCTTTGTTTTAACTTCTCATGCCGATTGTTTTCTGTTAGCTTCATCAGGAAGCCGGCAGAGCAACAAAATAATCCTGAAAATCCTGCCTTGTTAAATCCATTTAGGCTATTTAACCGGGGTCTAATAAATTTTTATCTTGAAAATGCTAAGTGAAAAAAGAAGTTATTCAACGTAGTCAACTACGTCCCCAACTTTTTCCCTATTCCATTATCTATTCGTATGTAAAAGGACAAAACTCTGGGCAAACGAAATTCACGTTGTTATTGGCGGCATCAAGGGCATTCTTCAGCGCTTCCTGATAGGCTCGCCAATCATCACCATCGAAAGCTGTACTATAAGTACCGATCTCTGCATTGGCTTCGGTCCTCAGGTCCCTTATGGAGGCGAAGCCAGCCGAGTTGGCTGAGGTAGTCCCCGGGGCATAGACCAGTGAACTATCGTCTACAAATTCGGCAAGTACGTTCAGTTCCATAGCCGCAAGCTGGGCCGACAGCATGTAAGCCATGTTGACGGCATTTGCGCTCTGCAACCAGGCTTCAAACCCGTCGTAGTCTTCGGGATCAAAGTCTGACCCATCGGCGTTGCGCAGGTGCAAATCATCACGCAGGTATGCGAGGGTGTCCTCTAAACCCATTTCCCCAATCTTTTCCTCCCCGTTAGAGTTGCCCCAGAAGCCTTTGGAGTGTCCGCCCCCATCATAACCTATACAAACGTTGCCAAAGTTGTTGTCCACGCTCGGCCCGCTTAGGTCTTCAACGGTGATGCTGTTATCGGTGGTGTTCAGCCATTTGGGATATGTGACACTGTTGAAAGTAGTTTCACCAGGGGGCATTACCTCTTTCACCGTGTATGTCCCGGCGTCAAGGTCGGCGAAGGTGTATTCGCCGTCCTCATCGGTAAACTGCGTATCAAGGAGTGTGTCTTCGCCGTCATACAGCTCTACTTTCCAACCCTCAATTGCCAGCTCGTCGACATCCCAGACCCCATCCGTATTTGCGTCGTAGAATTTGGCCCCGCTGATGGAGCCAGAGGAAGCAATGGCCATCAAGTCGACTTCGGGCGAAAAATGGTTCTTAACTTTATATCGGTCATCCTCATCATAATACCAGCTGCCAACATAGTGAGCCCGGAAGCCTCCCACCGTTCCCGGGACAAACCCCCAATCCTCAAGGTCTACTGGCAGCGAAAAAACCCCGCCTGTTGGATTATCCCCACTGGGATTCAAAGACACCCAGTCAGAGACAGAGACAGAACCCGCCGATACCGGGTCGCCAAATTCGTCCACAGCCAACTGGATCGTAACCTTTCCCGCATCAATCACATCTGTCGGTGCCGCCGTCGTCGTAGTGGTAATGGTGACATCGGGGTCACTGTCCCCCGATAATATAGCCGGCTCGGCTGAAAACGTAATTGCTGTGCTCCCATCATACTGAACGGGTCGTGCGGCCAACACTGGTGTCACCAGTGCCAGAATCAGTGCCAGTATTGGAAATAATACTTTCTTCATCTCTTTTTATCTCCTTTCTTCATATTGTTCTGTGGAACCTTGTTGCTTGAATACTTGGATAGATATAATTTGAGTTTTTTCTCCCTAAGAATTTTCTTGAAAAGAGGTCAAAAGGCAGAGCCTTTGGTGGCTCTGCCTTTTTGCTGTACAACCAGGTAATCTTATCTCTGCGTTACCGCACTTACCTTTTGAATTGTTAATATTTAATTTTAAGTACCCTATTCTACTACGTATTCTACAAATATGTTTC
>JAPVVG010000023.1 GCA_028571455.1 Desulfobacteraceae bacterium
CAAAAAGAAACTTGAAATTGGAGGACTTATACGGGCGCTTTTCACCGTTCTTCCGACAATATTAAAGCACAATAAGTTTTCTGAGTGCCTCGAAAATAAAGACCGAACCACAGCGCATCTTATGGTATTTTATTCATTTATTGGGCTTTTTATTGTGACAAGCATATTTTTTGTCGTGCTTTATGCTTTTCAGACTCATGGTCCATATTCCCAGTTAAACCCGGTGAAATGGCTTGCCAATGTCAGCGGTGTTGCTCTTATTATCGGCAGCTCATTGATGATAAAAAACCGTTTATCCAAAACAGATCAGGTGTCCGTCTACCAGGACTGGTATCTATTATGGCTTGTTTTTGGGCTTGGGGTCAGCGGCATGCTGACAGAGATGACAAGGCTGGCAAATATAGCGAGTCTTTCTTATCCTTTATATTTCATTCATCTTATTTTTGTATTTAACTTATTTATGTTTATTCCGTTTTCAAAACTGGCTCATCTTGTTTACAGGACAGTTGCCATGGCATATGCTGAATACGGCAACAGAGGGTTTGTAATAAAATAACTAAAATATAAAGTAACCGTTCACGGTTCAGAGGTTCAAGGTTAAACTGATCGGCTCATCGCGAATTAGTGGGGAAAATATCTAATCTGTGTGTAGGAACGGCTTTCTAGCCGTGACGATCGTGGCCGGAAAGTCTTTATGCATTTCCACGCTGGAGCATGGGAACGAGAAACGCTGGAGCATGGGAACGAGAAAAAAGGAATTTTTCCGATTTATTCCCCCCTTGAGGGGGGCAAGGGGGGTGTAAAAATTGCGGATTTCACACAAATCCACGATGAGCTAAATGAGTTTGTAAATTTCTAAAAATATAAAACAAAAAAGGGAGATGCCATATTTACGACATCTCCCTTTTTGTTTGTCAAGTACGAGCAGCGGAGCGAAACCATTTTCCCACTCGACTACTCGACCATTATACTAACTATAACTCCGGCACCGGCAGAAACTCTGATTCCTTCTCAGCAGCCTCTTTTATCTCATCTACCCGGGCCAAAACCCCATCTATTACATCATCGCCAAGGGACTTTGCTTTGGCTATCTCTTCAAAGAGAGTCCTGCTAAATGCTATGGGCACATCTGTTATGAAACCCCTTGAATCTACTCTTGCAGAGAAAAACGCATCCATTACTTCCTTGGCCTTGTCATCAGAGAGCTCTAAAGTAAAGGCATTTAGAGCCCCGCCAAACATTTTGTCTATCTTTTCTTCAAGGCCACTTCCCTTGATTGCCTCCATCCTCTTATCATCGAGAAGCACACTCATAAACTTAGACATACTGCACCTCCAAATTATATATCCATGTCAGGTAAATCCACCTCTAATCTCACTTCCTTTTCTTTCACATACTTTGCGTTGCAAAAAGGAAAACCGAATTCTTTCCACCATTTTACGATAACCTTGTATACCTCAGGCCTGAAGATAACCTTTGGTGGAAAGATACCTTCCGCCACCATGCCCCTGACAAAACTCCCGCTGAATTTCTGTTTTTCTTTGGTGTGACCGCAGCATTCACTGTATGCGATCTCGTTGCACACAGGGCAATACCAGAATTCTTTCATATTCTGAGGCCTGATCTGTAAGCCATACGGCACATCATTGACAGAGGCAGGAAAACCATAACTCGGTATTCCCTTGCTCCAGAGTGTCTGTGTGGCAAACATCTCATAATATTCACCAACTGCAGCATGATCTCTACCAAACATATGGTGAGTGCAGCCCATGTTCTGCCTGATGATTCCATGCAGCATGGACTCGAGAGGATTTCCGTATCTCATGTCCCACAGAGTGAATGTTACAATGTGCCTTTCCGGCTTAATATAGCCCCCAAGATTAACCGCCTCATGACCTTCAATAATCGCCTCATCCGGGTAATCCCCGGCTCTCTTAACACCGATGATCGCGTTTACCTGTATGCCGTGACATGGTTCCGTATCGCCCGTGAAACCGGCATCCTTCATCAGGAACTCATGGCCGATATGCGGGACGTTTCTGGTCTGATGGTTAATTACAGTCCTCCATCCTCTTCTGGCATATTCTTCCCTGGATTTTCTGGGCGGGAACCAGAACCGGTCAAAGGGTTCCAGGAACGTGGGCTCATTGATGATCGTATACTTGCCGGCTAATACAACCGGCTTAAGAGACTTGTAAATAACCCAGCCCGGCATCTTTGCGTTAAATGGTTCTTGCACAACTTCGGGATTGCCTTCAGGAGTCCCGAAGGTCTTTGTGGCAAGCTCTTCAGCATCATCTATTCTCCATATTTCGGTGATGTCAAGGATTGCAAAGGGCTTTCCCTTAAGCCTGAGCAGCAGCCTGTCTCCCACTGTAACGCCTAAATCCTTTAGTTCTTCTTCGGTTATGTCAAAGACCAGTGGATAAGGGAAAATCCAATCATTTAGCAGCCTTCTCTCTTTTAAAATTCTTTCAACCTCTGCTTTTTTCATTGACCCCTCAACAGGAGAAAAGAAACCATAGCAGATAGACATTATTTCCCTGTAAACATTTCTAATTGGCACACCATCACTCAAGGTGGGTTTAATGTCATAGGCAGCAGCACAATTTTTTGCCCACTTCCTTCCCAATTCAGGATCTCTTACAACCCTTTCTATGAGTCTTCCTCCGTGAGGAGGAGGAGTTTCTATTTGTAACATTGTCTACCCCCTTCTTTTAAAAAATTTCATTACCCTCTTTTCAAATCCAATTTTGACTATCAAGTAAGCCCTGTCTACAGGGCAATCCGAGCCTCACCTCCTTTTATATATACGATCCATATTTTTTAATTTCCTTTGAATATATTGACCAATTTAGATAGTATCTGCAACGATCAATCATGCCTGTGATAATAGAGCTGGATTGAACCAAAACAGACAAAAAACAAAAAATATTCTATTATAAAATTCACATTTTTGTCAAGGACAAAATGGCTTGTAAAATATTATAAATATGTAGCCGTTCACGGCTTGAAACTTGAAATTAGAAAGTAGAAATTAGGGAGAGATGAAACGAGTTTACGAGTTGGATGTCTACAAACTGGCGGAAGAGTTATCAGATATGGTTTGGCACGACTTTGATAAGTGGAACAAAA
>JAPVVG010000024.1 GCA_028571455.1 Desulfobacteraceae bacterium
CCAAATAACATACCACTCCCCTCGCTTGACTGAGGTAGCGCTTCCGGCTCTTGGAAACCAAATCCTTGACTCTAATCTCAAATTTGGCGCAGACCCTGGAAATTAGTTCATCCAATGAAATATCGAATTTCGCTGTTTGATTCAGGACTTCGTTAGCATCTTTCATAACATTAGCAACAAAATCACCACTGCCCAAAATTCGCTGGTCTCCCTTTTCACGTTCTCCTTTTTTCCTGCCTAAAAGACCTCTTTTATCTCCACCGGCACTTCGGACCAGACCACCTCCCTGGAATTCAGGCCTTTTTCCTTGCTCGATACCATTCTTAACAAACAGCGTGCAATAGGGGACGTTGCCACTATTCCACTATTTTTGTTAAACAATTCCATAATTGATGACCTCGCAAAAACGGAAGAAATTCAAAGACCTCTTTCCATATACCAAGCCGCTGCCATATCCAGGCCCCGGGTTACTGAAAATTGTGGTTCATAGCCTATGGATTGTCTTGCTTTGGAAATATCAGCCAGTGAATGGCGAACATCTCCGGGCCGGAAATCGCGATATTCAGGTTGAACGCCCATGACCTGGGGATGCTTCCTGCCGACTCTTTCCCTGATGAGCTGGAAAAGCTCATTTAATGTGGTGCGCTCGCCAAACGCAACATTGTAAACACCACAATCATCATTTCCATCTGCCGTGGCTGCCAGGATATTTGCCTGAACACAATTATCAATGTAGCAGAAATCACGGCTGGTTTCACCATCTCCATTGATATAAATAGTGTTGCCGGTGATCAATGATGCAAACCACAGGGGGATGACTGCGGCATATGCCCCGTTCGGGTCCTGGCGTCTGCCAAACACATTAAAATATCTGAGTCCTGTGCTTTTCAGGCCATAGGTTCGGGCAAATACATCTGCATAAAGTTCATTGACATATTTTGTAACTGCATAGGGAGACAAGGGTCTGCCGATCTCATCTTCCTTCTTGGGAAGGCCGGGATGATCTCCATAGGTGGAGCTTGACGCTGCATAGACAAAGCGCTTAACATCTGCATCCCTTGCGGCTATGAGCATGTTCAGATGTCCGGTTATATTGTTGGCGTTTGTCAGTGCCGGATTTTCTACTGACCTTGGAACAGATCCCAGCGCTGCCTCGTGCAAAACATAATCCTGATTTTCACATGCCCTGCTACAAGTTTCAGGATCACGGATATCTCCCTTGATAAAGGTAAAATTACTCCACTGCTTCGGAGTGACTGCTTTTTCAACCTGATCCAGATTGTGCTGATAACCGGTGGAAAAGTTATCTAATCCAGTTACTGTCTGGTTGAGTTTTAAAAGCGCTTCGAGAAGATTCGAGCCTATAAAACCGGCAGCGCCGGTGATTAGCCATTTTTCAGGGGCCTTCATCAGAGTTTGTTTTGTCGATTCATATTTAGTCATAAGTAGAAACCTTCTGTCTCACGCAAAGGCGCAAAGGCGCTAATACTTTTCAAGTCTTACCTGGTCTTTGATTCTCTTTACATGGCCGCGGCCGAGGCCTTTTACTTCACATCCCAGTTCAAAATACCTTTTTATTTTCTCGTCATCGAGGATGCCGAAGCAGTCGATGATGGCCACAGGGTTGCCTGCCATTTCGACGATTTCATCGGGTGTCAGTTTCAGGTATTCCTGGTGTCTGACTGCCAGGACTACCGCGTCTGCTCCTTTCAGGGTATCCGGCAGGTCTTGCTGTATGCGCAGTTCTGTAAGGTTTTCCTGGTTGCGGAAGAAGCGCGCCCATGAATGGCCGGGTGCGGGATAGGTGTCCTGTTTCTCAAATTCCCACCAGCGCTTGTTTATCTGGGTACACGATCCCGATTTGATGGAACTAAATCGGGTCATGTCCCCCGATTTTCCGAATCCACCGATTCCGGGACCGGGGAAGATCATATTCGAGTGGGTGGGTCGAACCTTGATCGCGTTCATCACCTTTATGAGGTCTACACCGTTGCGCTCGGCAAAAAGGCTCCATTCATGGAGATAGGCAAGTATCGTGGCTCGATAGGAGTTTTCCACGATCTTGCATGTCTCACTCTCTATGGGACGGTCAAGCACGGTCAGGGGATACTTATCCACATTGAGTACCGATGACAGGAATTCTACAACACGGTCTCGCGCCTTCTCATTAATCCCGCTGCACACGCGCCAGAAATCGCACAAGAAATAAGGGGCATTTCCGGGCATTTCCGGGACGTTCTTCAGTTTATAAGTTTCTCATTTTTATTATTTTTTAAAAGCTCTTGGACAGGATTAACGGGATTTTTTGGATTATTTTGTTGCTCTGCCTGCTTCCGATGAAAAGAAAAGTGGGGGACGCCCTTTAGTTTTGCAGTTTCTATCCTTTTTTAAACATTTAATGGGGGCATTGTTACATTATGAAAAAAAACTTTGGGGACGTTGCTACTATTCCACTATTCTTGCTTAGATGGGGGACGCTGGTGCTTTTGTTGCTTTATTCAGATTTCACGGCCCCTTTTTATCGAACGAAGGACATTTGTTCGTCCTATCCCAACCTGCCCGCCAGTGCCAGGCGTTGGCAGGCGGGGATATCTCGCCGCATCAGCCGCTGAATGCCCTGTCTCTTCTACTGCCAAATATGCAACCAATGCCCTCGCCTCAGCAATCTTTATTAGCCACAGACACACACTGACATACACTGACAAAAAGCTAATGGACATTTTATCCCAAACGAATGGGGGGGCATTCATATTTTCGTATCGATTATAACTGAGATGCCTTCTGAACCCTAATGACTAATCTATAATAGTCTTTTAATTATTCTTTTGGCGAGACCATCTTCAATTTCGGTATGCCTCGCTATAGGTTGGCTTTTCCCTGATTGAGGATTTTTATACCAATCATGATTGCTTCCATGGCGAACAAAGATACAACCATTTGATTTAATTATTCGTAGCAACTTTTTTCTTTTCAAATTGCGACTTCCATTAAATGAAAAGGTTCAGCGTCAGGTACTAAGCCTTCATTGATATCATTATAGATTTCTATCAGATTTTCTCTCAATTCATCCAAAGTTCTACCTTGGCTTTCATAATCAGGGTATTCTTGGATATGCCCGATAAACCAGTCTTTTTTCTTTTTATAGAAGATGTTGAATTCCATAGTTTTCTCCTTTGTTGTCCTTCCTA
>JAPVVG010000025.1 GCA_028571455.1 Desulfobacteraceae bacterium
GCTGGAGCCATATGATCCCACAGAGCTTGACGAATACGGATATACACGGTTTGAAAATGTATTAACCAGCCTTGAGTTTGAACGTCTTGTAAATGCCGGAGGCCCGACCAAAGGGGAGCTGATCCGTCCAACAGACAGAAGGCGTCCTGAATCCATCGGTTTTATACAGTGCGTTGGGTCACGTTCCGTCAGGAAAGGGGGCGATTACTGTTCAAATGTTTGCTGTATGAATACAATTAAGAGTACACTTGTGCTCAAAGAGCATTATCCGGATATTAATATAAATGTTTTCTATATTGATATCCGAGCGTTCGGAAAAGGATTCGAAGAGCTTTACATGCGGAGTCGTCGATCAGGCGTCCATTATTTAAGAGGTTTGCCCGGAACAGTTGAGGAGCTTTCCGATGGAAGCCTGCGGGTTGCTGTTGAAAATACCGGAACAGGCAAGCTTGAATTCCACGATCTGGATATGCTTGTGCTGGCTATTGGGATCAAGCCGGCAAAAAGCACTCAAAAGATTCGAGAGATGCTTGGTCTTCAATTGACGCCTGACGGGTTTTTCCTGGAAGCCCATCCCAAGTTGCAGCCGGTAGATGCCGCCACTAAGGGAATTTTTTATGCTGGATGCGCCGAGGGCCCCAAGGATATTAAGGAAAGCGTTACCCAGGCATCTGCGGCTGCAGCGCGTTCCATGCGCTTGATGCATAAAGGGGAAATTATAACCGAGCCGATTACATCCGTGGTGAACCCTGAGCGATGCAACTCGTGTGGTAAATGTGCCGAGGTGTGTCCTTATAATGCAATTACAGTTGATGTTAAAAAGAAGACTCCGGCTGTGGTTAATTCAGCGGCGTGTGCCGGCTGCGGTGCCTGTGCTGCAGAGTGTCCTTTTGGCGCCATCACAATGAACCATTTTACTGATGACCAGATTATATGTCAGATCGACGCCATACTCGAAGACAGGCCACAGGAAAAGGTGGTGGCCTTTGCCTGTAACTGGTGTTCTTATGCCGGAGCAGACTACGCCGGAGTCTCGCGTCTCCAGTATCCTGCCAGCGTGCATATAATACGGACCATGTGTTCGGCACGCGTGGATAAAAAGTTTATCTGGCACGCATTTCTTAAAGGGGCGCCGGTTGTGCTTATAAGCGGTTGCCATATAGGTGATTGTCACTATATTGATGCGAACCATTGGACTGAAAAAAGGGTTCAAAAGCTGCAAAAAAGGATGGAAAAGCTGGGTATCAAGCCCGATCGGCTTCAGCTTGAATGGATCAGCGCCGCAGAAGGTGTTCGATTTGCCGAGGTAATGAAGAAAATGGAAAAGATCAGGCAAAAGGTTTCAAGCCAGGAGATATCGGACACAATCAAAATTCTGAAAACCAGGAAAAAGAAGCCTCCCACTTTTTCCGATAAATAAGGTTATCCTCTGGCCCTGTAAAAGACCAGAGGATATGTAACTAATTAGTCGTCTGTGAGAGTAATAGCGCCTGCTTCACAAACTTCAACGCAACTTTCACAGGCCTCGCAATCCTCGGGACGTGCGGCAAAAGATTTTTCATCCTTCATTTCAAATACATCCATTGGACAAATATCTACGCATTCTTCACAACCTTCGCATTTGTCCAGATCAATAACTGGGTGAGGCATATTCATCTCTCCTTTCTTAAAAAAATTTTATTTTGCTTTAACCTAAATTGAGCGATTTTTTACTCGATCTGCGCCGATCTCTTGCGCATAAAGGCTTCGCAAAAATCCTCGATCCGCCTCAGGCGGACCTGCGGTTTTTGCAAATCCTTATGCATCAAGATCTCAGCACATACCTTCGCAAAAAATCACTCAACTTAGCTTTAAACCGATTGCAACCAAATCACCAATTATCTCTTGTTTTAAAAAAATCCCATATATCAATTGACAACTCAAGTCAAGTTTTCTGATATTTTTTTAGTTCAACAAGCCCTAACAGGGTATTTTGAAATTGAGGCTTTTCCTTTGATTCCGGCTGGTTATATCCACAGCAACCTGCAAAAAATTCATGCGGCGTTTTGCCGGGCACAATAGCAAGAGTCAAAGAAACCTTTGTGTCACTATTTTTAGCAAAACACGGGTTAACGATTTTGCCGGTTGATGTTGGCCAGGGATTTGTTGCTATAATTTCAAGCTGTTTCATGAAGTTGCCACGCAATTCATCCGCTTTCTCCATACTGTTTTTTTGCAGAGGAATTGAGTCAAACCTAATTATAATCTCGGCCCGAGAGGCTTTGTCAATCAAATAGTCAAATGCCGAGGAGCTGTCTGTAATAAACAGCCCGGATCCCTGGTTATCATGTTGCATAAGAAGAGCCCAGGCCTTTATCCTGTCGGCTGTCATGTAAGCGCCTGGATCGTCGTAGGCGCCTGGATCGTAGGATTTGGGCAGGTCGCAGGATTTAAGCAGATTGTTTTCAGCATTTTCAATATAAAAGCTGTCAATTTCTCCCTTAATATTCTCAATGAGCTTTTGCTGCATCTCTTCAACCATAAAAAGCTTTTGATTTATTTCCCAATTTTGAGTGTCAAATTCCTGGGCAATGCTTAAGAATATTCTTGCGTTAAAAAGAGGGTCGGGTTTTGTTTCAGTTTGTTTTTGCTGGGTTTTCTTTTTTATGTCTGCCCTGATTTGCGCAGTAATGGTATCATCAAAAAAGGGTATCTTATCTGCGTGTGTCTTGAAAAATCCGGTCATGCCTTGCTTATCACCCAGATGGAGGTTTAGCCATGATTTGTAATCTTTTAAAATCGCATCAAGTTTATTCTCATCTTTTTTTACGGGTAGTTGTATGTCAATGGCCCCTCTTTCTGCCAATTTCTGCATCATTTCAGAAAAGTTTTTACTTGAGGGGCGATATACAACAATTTGCCCAAAAATTGCCGAGATTATTTCCGCAGATAAATCAAAAATACAGGTAAATGGAAAATATATCGGCTTCATCTTTTCTTAAGTCGCGCTCCCATCCTTTATGGTAATTCCACGCTCTATTAATTGATCACGAATTTTGTCGGCAAGATCCCAGTTTTTTTCCATCCTGGCCTTATCTCTTTGTTTAATCAGGCTTTGAATTTCAGGATCAAAAAGGTCGGCTCCAAAGTCGAATATTTTCAGCACCGAATCTATACTTCGAAAAGCATCCACAATCCGCAAAGCGCCAATCGGATCAATCATTTTCTTTAATACAAGCATGTTTATCTGTTTGACAATTTTGAAAATA
>JAPVVG010000026.1 GCA_028571455.1 Desulfobacteraceae bacterium
GTTTTCAGCCGAAGTCATAACGGCCTTGCCGCCAAAAGCCAAAACAGCATCATAAATCCGCTGATCATCAGTGGCTACAAAAACGTCCGATATTCTTTCCGCCTGAATCGCCCTTTCATAAACCAGTCTTATCATCGGCTTTCCTGCAATAAGGGCAAGAGGCTTTCCGTCAAATCTTGTAGAGCCGTATCTTGAAGGAATAATTGCCACTATTTTCATATTACTTTCCCCATGAAAAACCAGGATCTTGCCTCTTGCATTATGTATCAATTATAAGTTATAAATATCTAAGATAAGCGATTAGCTCTTAGTCTGCCAGAGCCCTTTGGCGGATTAGCTCTTATTGTTTCAGGTGGTTACCAGCGATTAGATTTTCACCTCCGCCAACGGGCTCTGGCGGATTGACCTTTAGCAATATATTGAAATTATTGTGCTAATCCGCCAAAGGGCTCTGGCGGACTAACTGCTAAAAGCTCAATTAAGAAAATAATTAATAAACCTTTGAACCTTTCTATGAATATCGAAACATTAAATAAGCTCCTCTGTTCCGTCGCCGAAGGCAAAATATCTATCGAAGATGCTGCAAAAAAACTTACACATATATCCTTTGAGGATATAGACTATGCACATATAGACCATAACCGATCACTTCGCAAGGGGTTTCCCGAGGTAATATTCGGCCAGGGTAAAAACGCTGACCAGATTATCGGCATCATGGAAAGGATGATCCGCCAGGAAACAGTTGTTCTAATTACACGGATTGACAAACAAAATGCCGACAAAGTAGTTTCACACTTTCCGGATACAACATATCACAAAGACGCAAAAATGATTATCTGGGAAAAAGATAAAATCCAAAACCAGGGCAGAGGAACGATAGCCGTCATCTCAGCAGGGACATCCGACATACCTGTAGCCAAGGAGGCGTATCTTACGGCACAAGTTATGGGTAATGATGTAAAGTCGGTTTTTGATGTCGGCGTTGCCGGTATTCACAGACTATTTGATCATAATGAATTAATCAACAGCGCCTCGGTTCTCATTGTTGTTGCCGGCATGGAAGGGGCGCTCCCAAGTATAGTGGCAGGCATGGTAAAAAGCCCTGTAATAGCTGTTCCCACAAGCACAGGTTACGGCACAAGCCTTGGCGGCCTGACAGCCCTTTTTGCCATGCTAAACAGTTGCAGCTCAAATGTTGCCGTGGTTAATATAGACAATGGATTTGGAGCAGGATATATGGCATCAGCGATAAATAGAGGTCAGAGGTCTGAGGTCGGAGGTCAGAGGTCAGAGGTCTAAGGTCGGAAGTCAGGGTTCGGGGGGTGGGGCCAGCACTGTTGACTTAAGCGTAATAGTTCACCTATCAAAAAAGAGCTTTGCACAACCCTCATTTTTGGTCAATTCTGGTCATTGCGAGGAGCAAAGCGACGTGGTCCGCCAAAGCACTCTGGCGGATGGATTATCAATATGTTTTGAGATTGATTCGCTTCGCTCGCAATGATAATGCTGGGGTTATGCAAAAGTCCCCCTAACAGCCTACAGCCTATCCACCTATTTCCTCCATCCGCCAAGAAGGTGCAGGTGCAGATGAAAAATAATCTGACCTCCTCCCCTTTCAACATTAAAAAGGAGTTTATACCCGGATTCTGAAACACCCTCCTGCTTTGCCATGTCTCTTCCGGTCATAATTGTTTCAGACACAATCTTTTTGTCCTCTTCAGTCAGATCATTTATGCTGCGTATATGTTTTCTTGGAACAATCAAAAGATGTACAGGAGCCACAGGATTAATATCTTTAAAAACAACGAGGGTATCGTTTTCATACAAGAATTTGGTCGACATTTCGCCGTTTACAATCTTACAAAAAATGCAGTCTTTTTCCATGTCTGGTATCCTCAATATTGCTGATTTTTTAATTCAAAATTAATATATCCAGCGGCCTTTTTTAGTCGGCGCTTCCAACGATTTTTCAAGCTGCTTTAAAAAATCCTTTCTCGGTATCTCCCTTGCTCCGAAATTTATTAGATGCTTTGTGGAAATCTGGCAGTCTATTATATCAAATGACAGCGATTTAAGATACTCTGCCAGAAAAACAAAAGCCACATTTGAAGCATTGCTGATTCGTGTAAACATCGATTCTCCGAAAAAACATCTTCCAAGGGAAACACCATACAATCCTCCTGCCAGTTCACCTTCATACCACGCCTCCACTGAATGCGCAAAACCTGATTCATGGAGACCGCAATAGGCTTTAATCATATCCTCATCGATCCAGGTTCCCTCATTTTTCTGCAACCGAATCCGGGCGCAGGATGTTATAACCTGATTAAAAGCCTGATCAATTGTTACACTAAATATTTTATTTTTAAGGATTTTTTTTAAGGATTTTGAAACCTTTATTTCACAAGGATACAGCACAAGACGCGGGTCAGGGGACCACCATAAAATCGGTTCTGGCTCTGAATACCATGGGAAGATACCCATGCTGTAGGCAAGAAGTAAACGATCCTGGCTTAAATCACCTCCAACAGCCAGTAAACCGTCCTTTCGCGCAAGATTGGGATGGGGAAAAGCTATTCTATCAGACAATAGAAAGATGGGCATTATGAAAATCCAGATGTCAGACGTCAGATGTCAGATGTCGGAGGTCGGAGGTCAGATGTCGGAGGTCGGAGGTCGGAGGTCGGAAAAACTCAACGATCTTTGATCAAAAATAGGGCTGGATTATTAAGCATGGAGCCCAGCATCGCCCGCATTCCAGAAATCAGATGTCAGATGTCAGATGTCAGAAAATCAAGGGGATTTAATTAAAAAAGGTGTTGGGTTCTTGATCATCGAACCGAGCATTGCGCCGACAGCTTGACATTCTTCTATAAGGTGGCGGTGGTGTTCTTCGCTGAGATACCCACAATCCTTCGCAAAATCAAGCCACGTATCTGTTTCGCTATTTTCTCCGTCAGAGTCTGTAAGCTTGTTTGTGAAATAAGCTTCATATTTTCTTTTAGCCCATGCTTCTCTCAAATTTGCGCATACAGAACGCGAGGATCTCCTAATCTGATCAGTAAGGGAATATTTTTCTTCTTGTAGCCAAGTCTTGCTAATATTGAATATCTCCATCGCAAGCGCATAGGCTTTTTTATAGACCCTCAAGTCTTTTGCAGACTTTATCTGTTTTGTTTCCATATCCGACTTCCGACCTCTGACTTCCGACCTCTGACCTCCGACCTCTGACCTCCGACTTCTGACCTCCGACTTCTGACCTCCGATCTCTGACCTCCGATCTCTGACCTCCGA
>JAPVVG010000027.1 GCA_028571455.1 Desulfobacteraceae bacterium
CGCCTGGTCAAGACAGAAAAAGCCAGGTCAATTATGGAAGCCTATATTTCCACTTCGACTTCCTGACCTTAAATGATTTCAGCCTGTAGGAACACCATAAATACAATATCATCAACATGTTGAGCTGTAAACTGATTTATAAATGGATGCTTCCAAGAATGACCTACTAACCGAAAGGCATCCCTCTTACTTACCGAGCTTATCAAACTTGAGTTCCATCTGTGTGGGTCTCTTTTTAATAGGAGGCTGTTGACTTGTTGGGATGTCAGTTAAATATATCATCTCATTTTTAGGGATTGCTACTTTTGCGCCATGATCTTCAAGAAAAGCCTTAACGGTTTTTCGATTAAACCCGGGAATACCGAGGTCATGAAGATCTTTAGATTCTTCATGATCAATTGTAAATATGGGTATGTTTTCTTTGGAAATTCTTTTTGCCATGGTATAAGTTTTTGAGCCTTTTTCTCCATAAGGTATAAAAACGATATCTGCAAGCATGCAAACTGTCCAGTTTCTCTCCATTATATTTTTCCGAAGTTGCCTTCTCTCTTCCGGATTGCAGACAGATAATATCAGCATCTCGCCGGTTTTCGCCCTCCTGAAATACTCATCTCTTTCGGGAAAGTCACCCAAAGGCGGATAAAACCTGTCCAACAGATAGGATTCAAATGTCTCAGTCTGCAGGCCTTTTGCTGAAAAGAGAGTGGTTGTTTTATTTTTTCGAAATAAGCTCAATCTAAAGATTTCAGTTTCTATTATTGAATGCCAACTGCCGATATAATTCATTTCATATTCTCTTACAGTAAAAAGAACCTGATTTGTCTCCATCAAAACAATCCCGCCAGTGTCATCTGAACAAATTACACCAATAGTGAAATGGTCAAGTAATTCTAAAGGACCATTGTAATAAATTTTGTCAGGACATCTGTGGCCCAGCCTTTCAATAAGTTTTTGAGGATATTTAGAATCATTCGGGGTAATTATTTTATATTCCATAGCTTTTTTACCACCTTGTTTATTTGTTTTTCAATGTCCTCTATGCTTTTGTCTTTTTTAACCAAACCATGTGCTTTCTTAGAAAGTTCAGCTAATTTCTTATGGATGTTATTGCTTGCATCAAAATCAGGAATGGCAAGATTGTTCATTACAGATGGCGCTCCAAAACCTCTTCCTGCTGATGAACGTTTGAGTTCACCTGCATTTTGGAGCGTAGCGGAAAAATGTCAGGTGGAACGTTCGTTAGGCGAATTAATGATTTTCATTATTTTGCCTTCTGCATTATTATTAAATAATAATTTCTTAAGGCCAAAAAAGCAAGATGCCCTGTTCCTGAGCAGCCCAAAAGCACGCTCTCTGCTCACTTGACGCAGACGCAAACTTGGGGAAATATATAACGTTGTTGACTATGTTAACTTTCTATTTCTCGTTTTGCTGATAGTTTTTGAAATGGCCGATATTGATACTCCCAGTTGACGCGCTGTCTCTGCAAGTGAAATCCCATACTTTTCCACTAAACTGATCGCTAATTTCGACCTTATCTTTGATATTGATCCCCTGCGGCTGCTGGATTTAAGCTCTTTAATATTAATGGATTCCTGTTTGCATACCTTTGCTATTAATTGCTTTCCCTTTTTCAGACGGCCTTGTCCCGAAAATTGATGTTTTACCTTTTGAGCAACCTCTTTCAACAGATAGTCGACAAACTCTCCGCTGCCCAATATCCGCTCATCCGAACTCTCATGCATGCCTGAAAATCGCATAGACTTGACTTTAGACCAGCCACCCATAGATCGAATCAAGCCGCCGCCGACTAATTCCGGCCGTCTGCCCTGATCAATCCCCTTTTTGACAAACTGGCGATAAGCTCTTTTCGCATCACCCTCCTTTGCGCCAAACCACCTTAATGTGTAATCACGATCCTGCCAGCCATTTTTTCTTTTACCCATCACAACCGCATGCCCACACCAGGGGTAGCGGTCCAGTTCAGGCAAACTCTTCACAAGTTTGGCTCGCAATGGATTTAAGTGAATGTAGCGAACTAACTCCTTAAAATAAACATCCTCTTCACAACTTATCGATTTATAACGCTTTTGAAACAGATGGCCGTGACGACGATGATGCCGGTTATAGGATAATGCATATCCGGTGAGTAGCCGCCTCATATAGAGGGATAGGCCAAAAGATGAGCTTCTCAACAATATGTGAGCATGATTGGACATCAATGACCAGGCATAGATTGCCGTGCCGGTATCAGCGGCAATTTGTCCCATTCGGGATACAAAATTTTTTCGATCAGTTGTATCATCGACGATCTTGCGTTTTTCAATCCCTCGCACGATCACATGATGCAGCGTTCCAGGGACATCCAGGCGGGCTTGTCTGGGCATGGGGTACCTCCTTATTAAAAAGTTAATAGATCACTAACATAATTATTCAGCCTTGTCAACTACGTCCCTTATATTCTTTCCAAACTGTTCTTATTTGTTCATCATTTCTTTGAGTTTCATATCAATCTTCTCGATAATAGAGAAGAACCGTGCTAAATAGTTCTTACGGTAAATATAGGTGTACAAAAGAGAGGAGTGCCTACCTTGACACCTCATAACACATAACCGGCTCAGTTTTATTTTTGACGCGTAGTTTACCCTTTTTTTGTATATGGAAGCGACCCTGGGTTTGGAGATATGTTTGTTCGCCGATAAATATTTCACCACCCTTTGCCATCTGCTCAAATTTTGCGGCAATGTTTACGCTGTCGCCGATGACAGTGTAGTCCATTCTATTCTCAGAGCCTACGTTTCCAACGATCGCGCTGCCCGTGTTGATCCCAATCCCTATCTCAAATGTTTCTTTACCTTCTTTGCTCCTCGCTTTCATCAAATCTTCGGTGGCAGGCTGCATTTCTATAGCCGCTTTAACGGCGTCGCAGGAAGCACTGTTGTCAGAGCCAATATGTTCAAATACGGCTATGAGCTGGTCCGCTGTATCCACTTCTGCTTTGATTTTTAGAATTTCATCCATATTCTCAAATAATACATCCGCAACATCAGGGTCAAAATGCTGTCCGCTATCCAAGTACCTTTTCCACTTTCCTTATCAATTCCAGAGGACTGAAAGGTTTTGCAAAATAGTCGTCCGCGCCGGTAGCAAGGCCATCTTCCCTTTCACGCTGCTGGCCTTTGCCGGTTAACATGATTATAGGACAGGCTTTGGTTTCCGGATCATTCTTCAAAATTCGAGTAGCTTC
>JAPVVG010000028.1 GCA_028571455.1 Desulfobacteraceae bacterium
AACTTTTCTTTATCAGAGCCACGTCGCGCTTTAAATCAACTACCATTTTATAAATGTTTTCAAGAGTGATGTTTTGTTGAGCAAGCATCTGCTTAACCTCCTTTTATCTGTTCTTCCTAAAAACACATCCAGCCATAAAAATCAACAAATGTTATCCTTTGAAGAACCCTGCAGTTTGCGTTGAGGGGCGTTGGTTGAGGGGGACGTTGCTACTTAACTGCATTCCCCTTCCCAACTGCTTGAATAATAACTGGAGGGCCAGGGGGATGCCCAAGTCAAAGGGGGAAGTTGGTGCTTTTGTTGCTTTACAATCGCCATTGTACCTATAAGCCTGAGAATTTACAGCTTCCGTCATATTTCAGCGCCCTTGCGTGAGCTTTAATTATGATCTCCTGGCGATTATCAAGTATCGGCTTGTTACGCCGAGGATTTTTTTCTTTTGCATCGCCGATACGATCCCTGCGTCAAAGCGTTCGGATGAGAGTGGGACCTGGATGATATGGGTGCGTTGCCAGCCGGTTTTGCTTAATATGTTAAGATAATCGTCAGCCAGGATCGAATCTTCAGGGGTTTCATCAAGGGCCGCTTTATTTTGAAAGTCTCGCCAGTCGGCGTTGATAAAGGCGAGCCTTGTGGTTTGTTTTGCGTGTTGTTTCATTAAGGTGAAGAACTCTTCGAAAAACTTCAGGTATTCATCCCTTGGAAAACTGGATATGCTTTTTTCTGAGTAGTCTCCAGCTTTCTTATCAAAATAAGGGGGATCGAAGAATATGAGATCCGGTTGTTTTGTGATGGGCCACTTCCAGTTCCGAGGGTCCCAGTGATGGTACAAGATATCAGGGCGATTGTCCCTGGTTGCAAGATCAAAAGAGAGACATTTTCGCTCAAAAACAAGGCTCACATCTGACACAACGCCACCCCCTGCCATCAGATCAAGAACAAGATCACCGGATTTTGTGAAGTAGAATAGTGTGTGCGCAACGAGCTGAGCCGGTATCCTTCCAGGCCAATCGTCTCCGAATCGTTCATCGCATTGGTTAAAATACCATTGATCCCATGTGCGCAGTCCCCAATCAAGCTCTTTGAATTTTTCCTGATCCGTTTTTCCTTCCAGCCGTAATGCCCAAACAAGTGGAAGGTCCATGTTATAATGCCTCGCTATGTAATCCATGTCCCGGCCCTGGGAGAGGAGAATGTTAATTTCACCAAAATTGGTATTATTAACAATTTGCGCTATTCTTCCTCGTGTTATTCCGCTCGTTTCAGCAATCTTTTCCTGGAGCCATCCGAGGCGGCTCAGTCGGAGGATAACTGTGTTTCTGCTTGCTTTTTGCCGAGCGCGGATGTCAGAGATCCATGTGTTGACGGTTTGCTGGATAACCCCCAGTTTTTCCGCAAGAGCGGATTCTGTCCACTTACATTCCGGGTCTGTTGATGCAACATCACGCGCGATCCGCTTTTTATCGTTTGAGCTTAATCGATCGCCATGGCTGGTATTGCATTGAGCGGATTCAAGGAGAAGGGGCATTTTGTTTTTCTCGTAATCAATGGGCTTGTCCTTCCATTCAACGGCTGCAATCTCTTTGATTCCCTTTTCCTTAAACGCAGACCAGCGGTGGATACCATCCAGGATTATGGTCGCTTCGGTTGTTTCATTGCCATCTGCATAGTTAAAAACCCTTTGGATCTTGATTGGCGGAAATTGCGCGCCGATCGCAAGGGCTTCAACATACGCGCTGATGGTTTGCTGGCTTTTGGCACCTCTCGGGTATATGAATTGGTCCCAAGTTAGATCTGAAATATTAATTTTCATTTGGGGTCAGGGATCGATAATGGGGGATGTTCGTGCAGAGTGTGCACAACTCCATAATTTTGATTTAAGTTTTCTTGTTTTACATATGTGTAAAAGAAGACATAGGGGTCAGGTCTTCATTCTTCACACTTTTATCGTTTTTTCAACCTTTGAGATTTTTCTTTCAAAGTTTCTGTCTTTTCTTATTTTATCCTTAACACGCCTGCATGCTTGCGATACACCGGATTCTCCAACCCCGAAATAAGCGCCAATATCCTTCAGTTTTTCGTTAGTATATCTCTGGCAAAGAAACATTTTTACATTTCGGCCCAAAGCCGCTTCTTTTCCGAAAACGGATTCAACTTCATCGAATATATCTTTCAAGGATGCTTTATCAACCAATTCTTTTAAAGCAGTCCTTGGGGACATCCTTGACTAACTGGACTAACTCCATTTTGTTAGTTTGTCCAAGGGGATGCCCATTATTGTCCAAGGTAGACGCCCATGATTTCATGCGTTTTGCTTTCAATTTAGATTGATATTTTCTAAGAAGTCCTGACTGTTTTGATTACCCATAAAATGTTGCATCTTACAAATGACTTATAACTTCATCAACAAAATCAAATATATCTGGCAACGCAGCTTCATAGATTGTTCCATCGCTTGAATGTTTATGCTCATTGAAACCTAATACAGGCCTGTGTGCAGCATTATCGTATCTGAAAATCATTCGACCAGTTCTATCCTGATATTGATAAGCATAACTCACCCTGTTTATTCTGTATTTAGCATCAAGATACTCTTTGATATGTAAAACAGATTGGTTAATCAAAACAACTTTTACATTTAAAATTGCTTGCTTGTTGGCGCGTATTTCCTCTCTAATATCAATAGAATCTGCATAACCATAATCCTCAATCTTTTGTATGCCTTTACGAAACCGATTTAGATATTCATTAAGTAACATTTTCAATGCTTTTTAGGTTAAAAAGACGTTCGTTCAATCGTAAAGCTAACTGATATTCACCAGACCATTCTACATATTCCATGTCTTGACCTTTTAGATCTTCAGCACTCCATTCAGCAATAAATTTATCCGATGAAACATTATATTTTTTTTCAAATTTTTTTAGTCGTTTCTTTGCAAGACTAAGGCTGTATTGCAAACGTCTCTCTTCAGTTTCCAATGCTTCAAACAATATACTTGCTGTCTTGCCAGGCTCATTTGTTTTTAATATTATTTCGCTCATCTTTGCCCCCTTTTTTATTTTTGTAAGGATTTCAGCAAATTTATTATTTATAACATTTTTTCTTTTTCAAATCCAGGCAATCTTTTCAGATTATAAGTTTCTCATTTTTTTATTTTATTTATGCAATGGGGGACGCTACAATGGGGGACGTTGTTACATTATGAAGTTATGCCAGATATTCGCCTATAATTTCTGGCTTGTCAAGGATTTTCTTTCCCCTCTCTCGGCAATCGCTCACTCCCCTGCCACTTATTCTTAAGCTGCGTGCCACGTCATCCCC
>JAPVVG010000029.1 GCA_028571455.1 Desulfobacteraceae bacterium
CGTCTTCTCCGCAAGAGATATGTTTCTGACAGGATTAACTGGATTTTCAGGATTCATTCTTGCTTTCTCAGTTTCCAGATGAAACTGAGAAAAACCAATCCGCTTATCAGCGGAGGAAACTTCTTTTTCTAATTTTGGGATCAGGGAATTCTTGCGACGGCCGAGGATGGTGCTGTGACCGGTCCAGGAGTACTTGTCAAGTTTCTTTAGGTCTGTTACTATACCCGCTCTTAATGGATTCAGATGGATGTATCGAATCAGTTCCAACAGGTAAGGGTCTTCTTCGCATACAACAGATTTGTACCGATTTTGAAAAAGGTGCCCACTTCGCCGATGACGAATGTTGAATGTTACTGCATAACCGGTCATAAGCCGGCGCATTACGGTGCTAAGCGGCGTAGTGCCAGTGCGTAAAAGCAAATGAAAATGATTTGGGATCAGCGCCCACGCATAGCATTGGGTTTGTGTTTCTTCAAGGATGGCGGCAAGTCGTTCCAGAAAGGAAGAGCGATCTTTATCGTCCCAAAAGATTTTTCGGCGTTCGATCCCCCGGGCCATTATGTGTTGCAAGACACCGGGAGCATCAAGTCTGGGTTGACGTGGCATAGTTTTTTTATTAGGACCCCAGTACCATCTGCCGGAGCTACGGGGCAGGCAGGATTTACTGGATTTTACTGGATATTTTTATGATTGCAAAACAACAAAGACGGAAGACGATTGAAGGTTCTATGGTTTCGGCAATATCAGCTTGTGAAATATCCGAGCTAAGGGTTTCTTTGTCTTTATTCACTTGCAAGTTTAATCGCTGTTTTCATTATATCATCTGAAAGCCAGTATCCATTGTTCCGCAATTCTTTGATATGTGTCCCAACACTTTCCACCAATCCTTTCTCCTTTGCTACTAATAACAAGCCTATTAATCCAGTGGTGAAAATATTCAGTCTTGCAGCAACCTGTCTTCCTGCATGATCATCAAGTAATAAAATCACATCGTTATCAAGCTGAGAGGCAAGTCCAATAGCTTGTTTTTCCCCTTCACCCAAACCAGCAAGCTCGATTTTAGTGGCTTCTTCTACATCTATGTCTCTCTTTACCATTATAAAGGTATTTAATGCTTGATCGATTTGATTTGACTCCGGTCCGGTTTTTCCGAAAAGTTCTTTGTACACCATGGGAGGAATAATTACTTCATCGGCAATATTTTTAAGTAGTATAATTTTGCCGATTTTTGCCAAACCTATGATTGGCCCTGTATCCGAAACAATTTTCATTAGTTACTCGCTTTTCTCAAAGCTTCTATGTCTTTTTTTAATTCTTGTTCGATCTCGTCTGGTGGATAATTGAACACACTAACATTATATCTTCCACAAGTCTCCAGAAAATCAACCCGTGTCATCCCAGCAAGTTCAGCGGCTTTACCAGACGAAACCTTGCCAAGTTCAAACATTTTCAGTGCAGCCATCAAACGGATATGATATTCTAATTCTTTTTTAGTCATATGAACTGCAAGTTCAAATCCGCTTGGATATTTCATTTGTATCTCTTGTGTTTCCATGTGGCCACCTCCTTAAATTTGATTCGCATAGACGGAATAACGTTGGTAGTTTGTTGCTCTTTATAGCGATGAGGGTGATTTTTCAAGAACTTTTTGTGGGAATAGAGAGCTTTACATAATTCAAGATTTTGCTTATGATTTTATTTTTCTTAATGTATCAAATTCGGGCTGAAACTCTGTGCTAATTAAATCCTGTTTTAGCAAAAATTTAATCACCTTATCCACACATTGCTGCAAATCGAGTTTATCTGTCTCAATAATAAGTGAGGGATGTTCGGGTTCTTCATAAGGTGCGGAGATGCCGGTCATGTTTGTTATTTCGCCTGTGAGGGCTTTTTTGTAAAGGCCTTTTGGGTCACGTTTTTCGCATTCTTCAATACTGCATTTGAGATAAATTTCATAATAAGGCCAGTTGGTCATTAAGGTACGCACATATTCGCGGCTTTGCCTATATGGAGCAATGAAGGCGGCAAAAACAAGCAGACCGGCATCCACCATAAGTTTGGCCACCTCTGCAATACGCCGGATGTTCTCTTTTCTGTCATCAGGGCTCAAGCCCAAATCCTTATTCAGACCTGTCCTGATATTATCTCCGTCAAGTACGTAACTTCGCACACAAAGGCTGTGCAGCTTTTCTTCAACAGCATGAGCCAGTGTGGACTTACCGCTTCCTGATAAACCCGTGAACCAAAGCAGACCTCCGCTATGGCCATTTAAAAGATGTCGATCAGCAGTGGAAACAGATGATGGCGATGGAAAAATATTATGCATGATGGTTTTTTATTTAACTGAAAGCCTGGGTTGGCGTGGCATAAAGCTATCTGTCAAAAACGTCTGCGGGCAAATCAAACTTCTCTATCAGATCATCAAGTGCATATGGCAAAATAAGCGTCTTTTTACCATGTGATTTGATTGGGTAAGACTTATGTGTCTCGGGATCATAAAATTTGGGGTGCCTGCCTTTGCCTGTCACATAAATAATGCCGTACCTCTTGAGTATTGTTATTACTTTCCTTAATTCTAAAGGCTTAGGCATAGTTTATTTCGGCAGTTGATTGCTTGAGATTATCATTGGGAACAGACGCTAATGATTTCATTATAGACATCTTCAGGCTTCTGGAAGACTGTTTGGTTTCCAATTCATTATACATTCTCCAATACTTACCATGAGCTGGGTCAAAAATTGTATTAATCGCATCGTTTTCTACCGCAGTCAAAACATATTCCTTTATAGAATCAGCTAATGCTTTTAAAGCGGCTTTCTCATCTTTACCATGGGAAGAAACTGTAAAATCCAAACAGCGGGCAACGATTACATCGTTTTCTTTGGTTAATAATATATGTAGTGCCGGACTTTCCCATAAGCTACCGATCTTAAATCTTATCCTCTTTGCTTTTATACCTTTCATAGCTCCCTCTCTAATTTGCATAACTCAAAATTTTGTTTACGATTTTATTTTTCCTAATATATCAAATTTGTGATATGGGGCGTTCGTTCCAAACGTTCCTGGCTTTTATTTTCATCGGAATCAGATTCTGCATAATAAAAACAACGGAGGACTGGTTTAGGATACAGTTAAATTTTCAAATGGTGGTTTTGCCCAAACCGGGTCGGAAATGTCAATCGTGGTCATTTCCGCGCCAAGCTCAAAAGGCACTTCGGTATCCAGCATATCTTCAGCGCCAACCCGTAAAGATTTAATAACTTCCGCTTTTGTTTTCTCCTGTGCATTTACTCCGGGCAGATCAATAAGCCAGCCAATCCACCATCCATCAGACTTTTTTA
>JAPVVG010000030.1 GCA_028571455.1 Desulfobacteraceae bacterium
AAGCTGGCTGTAAAAATGCTGGTGATCGCCTGGACTTTGATGAAAAAAAGGGAAGTATTTAACTCTGATTATATAAATATAGAATAGACGATTTTACACCTTCGGCGAGAGAGCCCGATTAAGGACGTCGGGGCAAAAAGACCTCTGGAGGGACAATACTGGGCCGCCCCCTGCCCGCCGTCTGTTTGGCGGGACTGAACTTTGGACTCTGGATAAGGGATGATTAGCGGCAGCATTTAGTTGCTGCATGTTGGATAATCGTAACGATCAGATGCGTGGTTCGCGATAGTGGGAAATTCGCCGAAAATTTTTTGATAAACTCTAAGGAGAAGTACGTCCAGAAATCAGCCGATTTTCTATCTTATTGATTTAATTAGTTTATTAAAAACGCATACTTTGTGCTTGACAGAAGGATTATAGGATGTCCCACATGTCCGCATGTCCCACGCACTAATTTTGAACAAGGGTCAAAGGCAGACTTGACCCCTTTCCCCACGTGCTATGATATGATGAAACGCGCCAGGCGCATCTATTCTCGACTTTCTTGGCATGATAAACACTCAGCACATCAATCATTATTTGTAAACTGTAAAACTAAAGGGCGTCCCCAAAGGTGCACTTGCCTCCTGTTATATCTCTGGGTGTACACGCTGTTCAAATGTCTCATGCATCTTGAAATATTTCCATCGGGTGTTTGGAGCAGAATGTGATAATGATTTGTCATTAAACAGTATGCAGCTACATTTACATTACACATTTCAGATACTTCAATCAGCAGATCAATAAACATTAAATAGTCATGTTTATCTGAAAAAATGGATTCGGACCGCCTGCCACGGTTCATTGCATGATACCATCCTCCGGGATATTCTATTCTAAGTGGACGTGACATGTTGCAATATATAACATTTTATCTTCCATGGGTCAACAGTAGACTTGACCCCATTCTTTCTATTTAACGCAAGATTTTAACGTTTTATATATTATCTCAATATGTTGCTGTGGCCCGACCCCCATTCCCTCTGGCGCTATTTTTTACTGCCCTTCGAAGACTGCAGAAAGACGATGAAAAAAATCACAAAAACGCGCCGGCCGGATCAGTACCTGGAGCGGGTAAATTTGTTTTTCGAGACGGAAGCGCAATTGCGCCAGCCGAAGGCCGATCTTTCGGCCTGAAATGCTTTTTTTCAGGAGATATGCAGGTCCTGTTTTCCCTTGCGGCGCCTGATTACCTTGACACCACTGTATATGTTTTTGGTGAGTTGATTTTCGTTTTTGTCCTGGTCGTTTTGTGCAAAAAGCTGGAACAGCCTTGCTTCAATTTTTTTTCGTTTGCTCTCTTCCATTAATCTTTCTTCTTTTTGGGTGGATTGTTTTTCTAATAACCGGTTGCCCCCCTAATTCAGCGAACCGGTTAAGTGCTCGCATAAATGCCAGATGGCCTTTTCTGCGAATCTGGTTATCTCTTCCGGTCACCTATTGATACTCGTTTTTACGTATGTGAAACGAAAAAAATTGGGGATTTAAACCGCATAATGGATACCGCTCGATGCGGGGATAATGATATTCCCGTTCAGGAAAATTAAATCACTTCGCATACTGGCTATCCTATTTAACTGTGTTTGGCAAGTTTAAAATACACTTTTTTTGACCCGTTTGATCGGGCGGCAACCTATATGATCAAAAAATTGCATCTATTCAAAAGAGAAAAATGGGGTCGCTATTGACACATGGTCTCTACAAAGAGTCTATAATTCATGCAATAACTGTTGCAATGGATAGAGATAGTGGGAGTTTGTGCTTTTAGTGCCACTTGTGATGAGATACTCCTTTGGTCACACTACGCTGTAAGCATTTGACCGGCCAGGCGCTTGACTGCTCCTGATTTTTATCATAAGATAAAAAAATTATGAATGGTACAAATCGTGTGAATATAAAACCTGGGTTGTCGGTTTTGATTGTATTAAAGAAAGACCAACGATCGGGAAATCTCACTAAAGGTATTGTAAAAGACATTTTGACAAAATTTCCCCATCACTCCCACGGCATTAAAGTCCGTTTGGAAAGCGGCGAAGTTGGGCGGGTGAAGGAAATATGCGTCTGAACCGTAAATCCTTTTCTTAATGAACAATCATTCTCTCTTTACCGATGCAAGTCTGAACCCTGAGCTCAAAGTTGGTGTGGGTGGTTATCTTATCGTTCCTGAATCGTTTATTAAAACCCCATCAAACCTGATCAAAATATCGGAACTGGACGAAATTCTGGTGTTAAGAAGATTTGAAAACACTTCTTCTACAAAACTTGAGATCCAAACAGTTTTGTGGGCTTTGGAAGAATATTGTATTGGATCAACCATTTCCGGGTCAGGGAAACTCCATATTTATTCCGATTCCCAGTGTGTTGAAGGGCTTTTGCCAAGAAGGGCCCGGCTGGAAAGCAACGGTTTCCATTGTAGGGGAGGTAATCGTCTGTTAAAAAACGCATCTTTATACGGCAAATATTACGAATTTCATGACCGGTTAAAGTTCGAGGTCACAAAGGTGGCAGGCCACACACGTTCTCATTCCCGCAATACTGTTCAACGTATTTTTTCCTTTTTAGATCAAAAAGTTAGGAAAGCTTTAAAACTATGGATGGCCCTGTTGGAAGCGGAGAGAGCCGAGTGGTATTTATACATGATCAGATGCCAAGATGGTGCACTGTATACAGGTATATCAAATGATGTTACCCGGCGTTTTGAAAAACATCGGGAAATGGGAAAACAAGGAGCGAAATATCTTCGTGGCAGGGGCCCTCTTGAGTTGGTGTTTCAAAAAAAAACAGGGAGCAAATCGTCGGCATTAAAGATGGAACAAAAAATTAAAAAACTTTCGAAATCACAAAAAGAAATCATAATTCACACGGGAGATATTGATTAAAGCGTAGAAAAAGGGGTCAGGTCTGCCTTTGACCCTTATTAATGTTGCAGGGTATTTTTTTATCTGTCTTTTAATTTTCTGTCGTATTTTTAAGCTTCAAAACTCTTCTTTTATTAAGGTTTGCGTCTTGTATTGTCTTCCATGGGTCAATAGTAGACTTGACCCCATTTTTATTTGGCCGATTTGCCAATATTGGCATTTTGACCAAATAGCGATGATTTTAAGCATGTAGCACGGATAACGCCCCATAAAAAAGCTATTTACCCATTTTGCCAATGCTGGCTTTTTCGGTAAAAGGGTTATGAACTATGCATTTGACACCCATGATGCTTTTGAGCAATTGCTTTTTGGCGGATTTGGCAGCATTGCCATTTCCGCCAAATGCCTATGAAGTTGAGCTCTTTCCATAGATATTATTTCTCAATAAATTATCATTTAGGAGATTTGCCATTGTTGGCTTTTCTCCTAAATGTATTTAAAAAGATAGCTGAAAGATTTAATGCCTA
>JAPVVG010000031.1 GCA_028571455.1 Desulfobacteraceae bacterium
TTGACGGAACCTACCGCCCTTTCACAAAAAGAGGATCAAGGAATGGTCCTCAATAACCGATACAATTGATAATCTTTTTTGCTGCCAAACTCAAGGATATTTTTATAAAAGGCCGTGATTATCCATGGCCTAAGCCTGACAGGTGTCCGCGCTGCAATAGCTGTAAATTGTGGGGGCATGGTTTTGTGCTGACGCTTTTTGATGATTACAATCGGCCTTTATTCCTGAAGCGTTACCGATGCCCGGCGTGTAGATGCGTAATAAGGCTCAGGCCTCGAGGCTATTTCAGGCGTTTTCAGGCCTCCGTTGAGACTATCCGTTCAAGTATATCCCACAGACTAAAGACAGGAAGATGGCCGCCCGGTCTTCCCCATACTCGACAGGGTCATTGGCTAAGGGCTTTGCGTAGGAAGGCAGCCGCTTTTCTAAATAACACCTGGGACCAGGGACTATTGAAAGCCTTTGATTGTCTTATCGAGCATGGCCATATCCCGGTAAGCCGCTGTATTTAATCTGCAACTATTTCCGTTTGTTATACACCCTACCGAAGAGTGTCGTTTTTAAAGCCTTCTTTCTGTTGTACAGGGATAAAAAACATGAAAGGAGGACTTTTTATGACAGAAGATGAAAAAATGGAGGTTGGGGTATTCCGCTTTTCGGTGATCAGCGACTTTATTAATGCAATCCAGATGGCCCGTTCCGAACGGAGGCGGCTTATGCAGGATAAGTGCGCCCGCAAATGGCGAATCCCCTTTTCAGAAAAAACCAGGATCAGCAATGGTACTATCAGACGCTGGATACGTCTTTACACGGACAGCCATGGTGATTTGAAGTCACTATATCCGCAAGACAGATCCGATCAGGACCAAAGTCGGGCCATGGATGAAGATACCTGTGGCGCTTTGATCGAGTTAAAAATGCAAAAGCCGGATGCCACCGTGCCCAAGCTTATCGAACAGATGAACCGGCTTAAGCTGCTCACTCCGGGCATCTTGCTGAACAAATCCACGGTTTATCGTTTTTTGCATCAGCAGAACCTGATGAATTTAACTGAGTATAAACCGGTTGACCGGCGCAAGTTCGAGGCCGAGCTGCCAAACGATCTGTGGCAAAGTGACGTAATGCATGGCCCTAAGGTCAATGTAGATGGTAAAATGAAAAAAGCTTATCTGATTGCCATTATCGATGATCACAGCCGGCTTATAACCTATGCTCACTTTTACCTGTCAGAAAATCTGGTTTGCTATCTCGATGCATTTGAAAATGCACTGGCAAGACGCGGACTGCCAAGAAAGCTCTATGTGGACAATGGAGCGGCCTTTCGCAGCAAACACCTCGAATACATCACCGCTTCACTGGCAATTACCTTGATCCATGCCAAACCATACACACCTCAGGGAAAGGGAAAGATTGAAAGGTGGTTTAAAACCGTAAGGAGCCGTTTTCTTACCAATTGCACAGTTGCCACTCTGACCGAACTTAATGCGGACTTTGACCTCTGGCTCAATGAAGATTACCATCAGAGAAAACATAGTTCCACCGGCCAAACCCCCTTTGAACGATTTACCAGTAAGATGCATTGCCTAAGAAGTTCACCCGCCAGCCTGAAAGACTATTTTCGCAAAGTAGCTCGCAGAACAGTTGCTAAAGATCGAACCATCACCTTAAACGGCAGATTATACGAAGGCCCTGTACCGTTGATCGGCAAACGGATAGAACTCCTATACCATGAGTCAGCGCCTGAAAATGTTGAGGTTAAATATAAGAATAAATCCTTTGGCATGATCCGTCCGGTCAATCTTCATGTCAACTGCCGGGTCAAAAGGGATAAAAACAACAACCCTCAAATCCATGTTAATTCTACAACCAGCTACCAGGGCGGTAAGCTCTGGTCTTCACAAGGGAAAAATCAAAATGAATGATAATTACCGTACTTTCTTCGGACTCAATAAAGAACCGTTCGGAGCTGATATAAGCCTGTCGGAAATATTAAAAACACCGGAACTTGTAGGTGTCAAAGACCGTTTTGATTATGTTATCCGCCTGGGAGCTATTGGACTTGTTACCGGAGAGGTGGGCAGCGGAAAATCAACTGCCTTAAGATATGCCTTGGAAAAACTGCACCCCTCAGAGTATCGCCCCTTATATATAACCGCCTCCTCGGGCTCTATTATGGAATTTTACAGACAGTTTGTGGATGCCCTGGATATCCATCTTTCAAGTAACTCCAAAGCCATTATGGTCAGGATGATTAAAAAAGAAATAACAAATCTTATCCGGGAGAAAAAAATGAAAATCGTTCTGATCGTCGATGAGGCCTCCTTAATGCGCCTGGAAGTCTTTGCCGAACTGCATACCATCTGCCAGTTCGAAAAAGACTCCAAACCCTGGCTGCCTATCATATTGGCAGGCCAGAATAACCTTATCGATAAACTTACCTGGCGGTCTTCACAATCACTGGCTTCCAGAATAGTAGCCAAAAGCCATCTTGAAGGTGTTGACTTGAAAGGCATGGAAAAATACCTGCAACATCATCTAACTATTGCAGGTGTTGATCAGATGCTTTTTGATCCAACAGCTGCAACAGCCATCCATCAGGGCTCCGGCGGACTTTTTAGAAAAGCAAACCACCTGGCAAGAGGTGCCCTTATTGCAGCAACGGTTGATAAGTCCGGTGTTGTCAATGCCGAGCATGTCCGGCTGGCTGCCACGGAAGTCTTTTAGACAAAAGGAGTAGAAAATAGCCTAAAAACTTGAGAGGAGTAAAATATGAACCCTTTAGAAGAAGAGTTGGTATATGAACAAAAAATGGATGAAATCACAGTACAATTGGAATCCCGCCTGTGGCGGGACTGGATGCAATGATCGCCGCTTTACAGAAAATCGGAAAAAGAAATCTTGAATTTATCGAAGCATCGATCTGATCCCAGACCAATCAGATGAACTTCTAAACACAAACCGGAACCGGCCTAATCGGTTCCGGTTAAAATAATTTGAAAAATTTTCATGTGGTTCAAAATAATTAGAAATTAGCGGTTTATTTAATCTGGGAATCAACACCTGTCCGCCTTTGGAGGATTAACACAGATGCGTTTAACTACAGGTAACCGTTCACGGTTCAAGGTTCAAGGTTAAACTGATTTAGCGGGGCATAACATATGATCCCCTGAAAGAAAGCTTCGATTCTGAGTCTGATGCAGAATTTATTAGATTCTATGATACATCTCCTCATGCCACTGCAAGGCACGAACGGGCAGGAAGCAAGATGGTACTGAACTTAAAAGCAAAAAAAATGAAGAAAATCGCAAAGGGATTAACCTCTGAACCGTAAACCTTGAACTGTTACAGAATTATATCAGTGATGATCAGCGTAGATCTGTGGCTGAATAGTTACCTTTAATCTTGATTTGTTTAAAGACCTATTTTTTCTTTGAAATGATGACGTACCTGCTGGTTACACCGATTATTTTTTTCTTTTGCATGGCGGATACTACATTTGCCTTAAAACGCTCTGAGGAGAGTGGCGCCTGAAAA
>JAPVVG010000032.1 GCA_028571455.1 Desulfobacteraceae bacterium
ATTCCTTCCGGGATGAAGCTTCTAATCGTTGCTAACCTTGATGATAAAAACCAGACTCTTGCCGCATGGGATCCTGGAGAGACCGGCATGGAAGGATCGGCATATCTGGATCTTCTTACAGAAAAAGAGGTGGTAATTACCAGGTCAAGTGGAATGCATACTTTTCTTTTAGAACCTGGCCAGGTTCTTTGCCTGACTGATGATAAAAAGGATATTGATCTTTTGCAAAATAGAGTTTCTTCGGACTTTATTATTCCAGAGCGGATTATGAAACAGCGGCTTAGCGCCAAAGCCCTTGATGTTTTCTGTTATTATAACAGAATTAACTCAAATCGACCACTCGACCACTCGACCATATTAAAAGATGAACATCGAACATCGAACATCGAACATCGAACGTCGAATAATGATGTCGCTTCGCTCTCGACCACTCGACCGCTCGACCACTCGACCACTCGACCGCTCAAAGACTTTGATCCCGATTATGCAGCGCGGCAATTAGCTGATGATCCTGTCGAATACTGCCGTAGTGTTAACTGCCTGAGCAAGGAGCCGCGAGTTATAATCTGGCAGTGGCCCCGTGATTCAAGGCGGGAAGTAATGGTCCCTCCGGATCATTTTCTGCTTATCCGCTCCAGCCTCTCTTTTCGCGCCGGAATTACAGACAAAGACAGGTCATTGGCCCAGGAACAGAGCCTGTCGTGCGCTGATGGCTCATTTTTTGCCCTTTTTTCTCCCTTGCCTCCTTCAAAAGGCCATTGCTCCGCTATTTTGAAGATATCTGTTTACTCGCCCGGGAAATGTGAACATGTAGAAGCGCCTCTCCTTTTTTTGTCCAGGCCAAAAGATATCATGATAAAAAAGTGTTATCAAAGGGCTGAGTTGCTCCAGAGGCCGCCTCTTTTATTGGGGACAAATGGCAGAGGGGGCATGCTTCGTGCCAATGTTTCCTGGGGAAAACTGTCCAGCCGGTATGACGCTATTCTTGCAGCAAATCTGAATTCTGAGTTTCCTGAAGACAGGCAGATCATGTTTACAAGGTGCAGGGCCTGGACGGTGTTTCAAGGTTATTCCCAGGAAATTTCAATCGATTGTATTGATTCATTTTGTTTTGATTATGATTCCAAGGGATTGTGGAGATACTTTATTCCAACAGGCCAGGGTGAACATGTTTTGCTTACTGTAAGAATTGAGATGATTCCAGGAGAAAATGCCGTAAGAATGCTATTTTTCCGGCATCTATCCGGAGGTAAGGAAGGAAAGCTGGCCGACAGTCAGCGGATAAAGCTTATACTTCGGCCTGACATAGAAGACAGAAACTTCCACGAAAGCACAAAAGCATATCAGGGGCCGGAATATCTCTGGCCAAAGGCTGTCACAATACATCCCGCAGGGTTTACTTTTTTTCCTGCAACAGGGCATTTGCTCAGGATTGAGATTTTCGGAGGGAGCTTTGTCAGTGAGCCTGAATGGCATTACATGGTGCGCCGTCCTGTGGATGCTGAGCGTGGAATCGACCCTGATTCGGATCTGTTCAGTCCGGGTTATTTTAGCGCCTTTCTAAAAGGCGGTCAGACCGTGGAGCTTTATGCCGATATTGTGGAGGCTCAAAAGGAGAAGAGATCACCAATAAGAGCAACAAACAATAATCCTGACAACTTATTTGATGACGGTGATTCATGGAAATTGAATGAAGCGCTGAGAAAGGCACTGGATCATTATGTGGTGAGGCGGGGAAACTTAAAAACGGTGATCGCCGGATATCCCTGGTTTCTGGATTGGGGGCGTGATGCCCTTATTTTTGCACGGGGTTTGATCGCGGCAGGCAATACCGGAGATGCCCGAGACATTTTGCATCAGTTTGGGCGGTTTGAGGAAGGAGGGACCCTTCCAAACATGATCAGAGGTGAAAGCGCTGAAAACAGGGACACGTCCGACGCATCACTCTGGTTTTTCGTGGCATGTTCCGATCTGATAGATACTGAAAAAAGCGAGGCGTTTCTTGATGCGCAGTGCAACGGCCGGACAATTCGCGAAATACTTCTTTCCATTGGGCGCTGTATGATTTCAGGCACTTTCAACGGCATCGTGATGGATCAGGAATCGGGCCTGCTTTTCAGTCCTGCCCATTTTACATGGATGGATACCAACCATCCGGCAGGCACTCCACGGGAGGGATATCCGATAGAAATCCAGGCGCTCTGGTTTTTTGCCCTTTCCTTTTTGGCGCGCATTGACAGCAAGAGCAAAGAGGGTTGCTGGGAGAAGATTGCCGGACAGGTTTGTTCGTCAATTTATGAACTATATTGGATGGAAGAGAAGGGATACCTATCGGATTGCCTGCATGCAGATCCCGGTATCCCGACCGGCCAGGCGAACCCCGATGACGCTCTCCGTCCAAACCAGCTTTTGGCGGTAACGCTTGGAGCTGTGACAGACAAAAGAATCATCCGCAAAATTGTGGGGGCATGTGAAGAGCTCCTGATTCCAGGCGCTATTCGCAGCCTGGCAGACCAGCCTGTTCATTACCCCCTTCCCATTAAATATAAGGGAGAAATAATTAATGATCCGTATAATCCCTACCAGGGAAAATATACAGGAGAGGAGGATACAAAACGGAAGCCCGCATACCATAACGGCACTGCATGGACATGGCTTTTACCCACATTTTGTGAGGCCTGGGTTAAAACTTATGGCAATAAGGGGAGAGAGACTGCTCTGGCATGGCTTGGAAGCAGCGGCGGGCTTATCAGCCAGGGATGCGCAGGTCATGTGCCGGAGATTATGGATGGAGATTTTCCGCACACCCAGCGCGGATGTGACGCACAGGCATGGGGGGCAAGTGAGCTGCTGAGGGTATGGTTAAAACTCAAAAATAAATTGTAAAAAAAGTTGTTTTGGGATATTATTAATTTTAATTGAATAAAGGAGATTATTATGAGTATCAAAAAAAAATATCTTAAAACCAAACCTGTATGCAAAGTCACTTTCAGGCTGCCTGAGAAAGCGCCCAAATCCGCCGGATCCGCCAATATTGTCGGCGAGTTTAACGACTGGAATATTTATGCTACTCCCATGAGAAAGCTAAAAAACGGGTCGTTTGTCGTGACTCTTGATCTTGAACCGAACAGAGAATATCAGTTTCGTTATCTGCTGGATGATAAAACCTGGGAAAATGATGGAGAAGCTGACAGGTATGTAACACATCCATACGGGGATGGTGAAAATTCCGTAGTTGTTCTTCAAAGGTAAGTATTCAGCCGCTAAGACACGAAGTGAATAATAATTTTATGACCTTAGTGTCTTAGTGTCTTTGTGGCAAGGTACGTTTAAAAAGGATATAAAATAATGGATGACTTTCAAACATATCAGGTAATTCCGACCTTTCCTGAGCAGCTTTCTTTTCTGGAGGTATTGTCGAGAAACCTCTGGTGGTCCTGGAAGCCTGATGCTCTGGCGCTTTTCAACCGTATTGATCCCGAACTCTGGGAGGAGTCAGGGCGAAATCCCATTATTTTTTCAACATTGATTTCTCAAAAACGGCTTGATGAACTGGCAAATGACGACAGTTTTCTTGCGCATATACAGCGAGTAAAAGATCGTTTTGAAAAGCGTATCTTA
>JAPVVG010000033.1 GCA_028571455.1 Desulfobacteraceae bacterium
CGTACTAAATCTCTGAGGATTTGGAAATTACTTCCCTTATCACGACCCCCCATAATAAGGATTATCGGTTTGCTGAAAGTTTCAAGCGCCTTTGCAACTGCATCAACATTTGTTGCCTTTGAATCATCGAAAAAATCTATCGCATTTATTGAGGCAACATGTTCAAGCCGATGCAAAAGCCCTTTAAAATTACTTAAAGCCGATTGTATCCCCTCTAAGCTCCCTCCAATCGTCAGCGCTGCCAGCGATGCCGCATAAGCATTTTCAAGGTTATGTTTGCCCAAGAGCTTTATGGATGAATAATCAAGGGATTTAAAAAAAGTATTTATTTCAGCATCGTCTACCATCTGATTATAAAAGGACAATTTTTTGCTTTTAATATCTTTACATATCGAACCTATAAAAGGATCAAGACCATTAAACACGGCAACATCACTTTGCTTTTGATTTTCAAATATCCGTGCCTTGGCCCTGGCATAAGCCGCAAAATCAGAATAACGGTCAAGATGATCTTCAGTAATGTTCAGCACCACTGCCACCTTTGGCCTGAAACTATCTATTGTATCTAACTGAAAACTGCTTACTTCGGCCACAATAATTTCAGCCTTTTCCCCTTTGTCCACATAGTCAATTAAAGGATTGCCTATATTGCCTCCAACAAAAACCCTTTGGCCTGATTTTTTAAGCATGTCTCCCAAAAGTGTTGTGGTTGTGGTCTTTCCGTTAGTGCCTGTCACCGCGACAACAGGTTCCCGTATAAATCTATAGGCAAGCTCGATTTCTCCCAATATCGGTATTCCTTTTAATGCGGCTCTTTTTATCGGCAAAATATTATGAGGGACCCCGGGACTTACAATAATGAGATCCGATTTTTCAAAAGTATCAATTCTGTGCTGCCCAAGCTCCATCTTGACGCCCATTTCATGCAAAACAGGCGCATAAGCTTCCAGCTTGTCCTTTTCTGCTTTGTCTGTAACAATAACTGTTGCTCCTCTTTTCTTTAAAAAACGGGCAACCGCAAACCCGGACATTCCCAGGCCGACTACGACAATATTTTTATTGGCAAGCTCCATTCTCTATCTACCTGAGCTTTAGTGTACTCATGGAAAGAAGGGCAAGCATAATTGCTATTATCCAGAATCGAACTATAATTTTTGGCTCAGCCCACCCTTTTAATTCAAAATGGTGGTGAAGAGGGGCCATTTTAAAAATCCTGCGACCCTTTGTCATCTTGAAAAAGCCGACCTGGAATATCACCGAAAGCGCTTCAACTACAAACAACCCGCCCACAAGCACGAGCAGTATTTCCTGCTTTGTAATAACCGCTACTGTTCCTAATGCGGCCCCTATTGGAAGCGAACCAACATCCCCCATGAAAACCTGTGCCGGATATGTATTAAACCACAGAAAACCCAGGCCTGCTCCAGCTAACGCTCCGCAGAATATCGTTATCTCCCCGCATCCAGAGACATAATTGATCTGCAGATAATCGGCAATTCTGATATGGCCGGTAACATAGGCAAAAACCATGTATGTGGCCGCAACTATGATCACAGGCCCAATTGCAAGACCGTCAAGACCGTCTGTGAGATTGACAGCGTTTGAAGTCCCGACAATGACAAGGGTTGCAAAAAATACATATCCCCAGCCGATATCCGACGATATTTTTTTAAAAAAAGGTATGGTTACGCTTGTATTGAAACCGCTGTAAGAAAAAAGCAAAACGCCTGCTCCAATTGCAAGTGTTACCTGCATCAGCAGCTTGCTTGGACCACTTAAACCCTTGCTTCTCTTCTTGATCTGCATGAGATAGTCATCAATAAAGCCGATAACACTGTATCCGATTGTAATCAGAAGAATTATCCATATGTAAAAATTTGACAAATCAGTCCAGAGAAGTGTCGATATTACAACCGAGAATATAATCAGGACTCCACCCATTGTGGGTGTTCCGGCCTTTTTGCCGTGCGCTTCGGGGCCATCTTCCCTGATATGCTGCTGGATATGTTTGTCTCTGAGCTTTTTGATAACCCACGGTCCCAAAAAAAAACAGATCAACAAAGCCGTCAGGCTGGCATAGATAGTTCGGAATGTAATGTACTGAAATACATTAAAAACCGAAATTGTTTCATGAAGCGGATAAAGTAAATGATAAAACATAATCCCTTAATCCCTTAATCCCTTAATCCCAGCATTCCAGCATTCTTATCCTCTGACCTCTGCCCTCTGACCTCCGACTTCTGACCTCCGACTTCTGACTTCTGACTTCTGATCTTATAATCCCTCAATCCCTCAATAATCTTCTCCATACCCATTGCCCTGGAACCCTTAACCAGGACCCAGTCGCCCGGCATGAGCCAATCTATCAGGTCTTCAAGAATCTCTTCCTTAGTGCCTGTAAAGATATCCAGCAAATTATCCTCTTCCCTGGCGCCTGCCGCGACACTTTCTGCAAACTCACCTGCGATATAGAGCTTTGCAATACCCGACTTAGCAGATAAAGAACCGATCTTTTTATGCATGGACTCAGCGTATTCTCCGAGTTCAAACATATCGCCGGCAATTATGGCCCCTCTATTTCTGCCCCTTAATGATTTAAGCGTAATTATTGCGGCTTTCATTGAATCTGGATTGGCATTGTATGTATCGTCAATTATATGAGCCTGGCTAATCATAAGGATATTCATCCTTCCATGAGCCGGCTTGAAATCCTCAAGACCGGCTTTAATTGCCAGCGCGCTTTGTCCCAAAAGATATCCAACAGCGGCTGCGGCAAGCGCATTTGACACCATAAAATTGCCAAAAACCCCAAGATTTATGGAAACAGGTTCAGACGGCAAAATTAGTGTAAATGAAACTCCACACTCATTGTTAATCACAGACTCAGCTCTAATAGCGGCGCTGCTTGACAGTCCATAAAAAAGCACCTCCCTTGAGGTTTTATTCGCCAGATCAACAACTCTCCGGTCATCTGCATTGAGAACCGCTGTGCCGTCCGGCCTGATTTTCTCCAGAAGCTCCCCCTTGGCGCGCATAATCCCTTGTATTGAGCCCAATCCCTCTAAATGGGCATGGCTTATATTGGTGATAATACCGATGTCAGGCAAACAAATATCCGCAAGCATTCCTATCTCTCCGGGGCTGTTCATGCCAAGCTCAAGAACGGCCCACTCATGGCGACGGCAAAGCCTGAGAAGGGTTAATGGAAGCCCGATTTCATTATTTAGATTACCCTCAGTCGATAAGGTGCAAAATCTCCGGGCAAGGACCGCGGCAGTCATATCCTTGGTGGTGGTTTTGCCGTTTGATCCGGTTATCGCCACAACGGAAAGATTCACCCGCTTGCGATTAAAGCGGGCAAGATCCCCCAGGGCCTTTATCGTGTCCTTTGCCGCAATACAAACAACCCTTTTTTTTCTCCATTTTTCGTATGGCAAACTGTTTGCTTTATCCTTGTTTATAAGAAGGCCGCGAATACCTTGCTTGATTACATCGCCGGCAAAAGAAAACCCATCATAGATATTTCCTCTGATCGCAACAAACAGCTCATCAACAGATATACTGCGAGAGTCAATGGAGATGCCTGAAAATGCGCTCTTTATATCGCCAATAAGCAAATCTCCC
>JAPVVG010000034.1 GCA_028571455.1 Desulfobacteraceae bacterium
ACGCGTCAACAACGAAGCATCTGCTGATAATAAACGGCCGCGCAAAGATTAAATCAGATAAACAAACAAGGTTATTTGAAAAAGGGGAATCAATCCTTATTTCTGATAAGGAGGCTGTTGAAGTGGAAAACCCCGGAACCAGACCGCTATATATTATTCAGATCCAGATGAATAAGGGATTAGAGGTCAGGAGTCAGAGGTCGGAGATCAGAGGTCAGAAGTCGGAGGTCGGGGCATAAGCGCTAAGTTATTTTTGCCGGGGAGGGACTGAAAAAAAATGAACATCGAACACCCGCCTGCCATGCAAAGTATTCATGGTCAGAATAATAATTGCAGCACTAACATCAACGTTATAAGCGCTACAGAGAATCTGCACAAAGGCATTGCGGGCAGGTCGAACGTCCAACATCGAACGTTGAATGGGAAAAAAAAGAAACAGAGGTCAGACGTCAGAGATCAGAACCTTTGAACCTTGAGCCTTTGTTTCTTCATTTGGTGTTTGTTTTTTCATTTGATTTTAGAATAATTTGAGGAGCGGAGCGACATCATTATTCGATGTTGGACGTTCGACGTTCGATGTTGGACGTTCATCTTTTTTCGTTATTCTTGATTTTTGTTGCCATACCACATTAAGCACAATATGTTGTGGTTGGTAATTCAATAAAACACAACTTTTTTAAGCGAATGGTAGGTTAATTCAAAATGAAAGTACCTTTACTTGACCTTAAAAGCCAGTATAAAACCATTAAAAATGATGTCATAAAGGTTGTTGAAGAAATCTTTGAGAGCCAGTATTTTATTTTAGGGCCTCGTGTTGAGGCCCTTGAAAAGGAAATTGCCGGCTATTGCCGCACGCGTCATGCAGTAGGTGTTTCATCAGGCACAGATGCTTTGCTTATTTCACTTATGGCCGCTGATATTGGGCCTGGAGCCGGCGTTATAACTGCGGCGTATGCCTTTTTTGCAACAGCCGGCTCAATAGTTCGCGCAGGCGCCAGACCGGTTTTCGTCGATATTGATCCAGATACATATAATATCTCTCCTGAATGTATTGACAGGCTTATAGCCGATATGAGCGAAGAAGAGCAGGCCCGTCTTAAGGCAATAATGCCGGTTCATCTTTATGGGCAGTGCGCGGATATGCAGCCTATTTTAAAGATAGCTGAGAAATATAACCTGATTGTTATTGAGGATGCAGCCCAGGCCATCGGAGCCGAACATAATGGAATGCGGGCAGGCGCTATGGGTGATTTTGGATGTTTTTCCTTTTTTCCTTCAAAAAATCTTGGAGCTTTCGGCGATGGAGGAATCGTAACCACAAATTCAGAAATGTTGTATGATAAACTGCGAATACTCCGGGTTCATGGGGGAAGCCCAAAGTACTATCATAAAGTGATTGGCGGCAATTTCAGACTGGATGCATTGCAGGCCGCAATTGTTTCCATAAAGCTGTCGCACCTTGACAACTGGACAAAAGCCCGCCAGAAAAATGCCCGTAAATACAGGGAGCTTTTTGCTGATGCTGGCTTAGAAGATATTGTTAAGCTTCCGGTTGAAAAGGAAAATCGTCATATATACAACCAGTTTGTAATAAGTCTTAAGCAAAAAAGGGATGAGCTTCGCCTTTTTTTAAATGATGCTAAAATAGGAACGGAGATTTACTACCCGGTGCCGCTGCATCTCCAGGAATGCTTTTCATATCTGAATTACAAAAAAGGTGACTTTCCTGTGGCTGAATATGCTGCCTCACACACACTTGCCCTCCCCATATACCCCGAACTTTCAGATGATCAACAAGGCTATGTAGTAAAAAAGATAAAAGAATTTGTAACACTTTAGCCCTTCTTACTTTCAAAAGCTTTCCATTTTGTTTCATCAAATAAAGCCTCAAAAGCCTTACCTGTAGTTGTTGTTTCGTAACTATCCATAGTACCTTTTTTCGGACACTGCTTTTGTGCCAAAAAAACCCAAAGGGCGCTTATAGTCAGACCTTCTAAAAACAATATCATTGACATTTGTCCCCCCCAAAGATTGTTTTTTAAAAAAAATAGATAGAACCATACAAAATATAATCCTGCAACCAAATGGCAAAGTTGCAGTTGAACAAAACAGATCGGCAAAGATAGAATTTATTTTGTCTTTGCCGATCTGTTTCAATTTTAGTTAAATCAGCAAACAATTATTGACAATAAATTTTTGCCGATCTTAATACTGAGCCGGGGTTGTTTGATAAAGTTGCCGGACAAAGCCTGAATAATTATTTCGGGCTGGCTTTTGAAAAACTGTGTATGAAAAATCTACCGAATATTTTTAAGAATATCGGTTATGATATACATCAAATTATCGGTTTCGGGCCATTTTTCAGACAGCGAAAAAGAAATGAAAGCCATGATGAAGGTTTGCAGATAGACATTTTAGTCCATAAAAAAGGCAAGTCTTAACATTAATTGAGTGTAAATATTCGACAACACCAATCAGCACATCAATAATTCCTGAAATAGAGCGAAAAAGTAGAAAACAAGACTCTTTCATTTCCAAAAGGTATTTTGGCAAACCTGTTACATATTATTGAAATGATAGAAGAGTTTGGTCCATCGTTAGGAATGCCATATACAGCGCCGATGGGACATGGACTTTTTGAAATACGAGCCAAAGGAAAAGAAGGAATAGGTCGTTCTCTTTTTTGCACTATAAAGGGGAGAGAAATTATAATCCTTCACTCATTTGTCAAGAAATCACAAAAGACTCTCAAAAAAGATTTAGATATTGCCATCAAGCGTATGAAAGAGGTGAAAAGATGACACGCCCTACATTTACAGCATTTAAAGAAAAGGCATTGCGAAATTTACAGGTCAGAGACGAATATGAATATCTTTCTACTGCATATGAGCTTAGAAAAGAAATGATTAGGCTCAGAAAAAGGGCGGGTCTGACGCAAGAAAAGCTTGCCGAGCTGTTGCACACTAAAAAAAGCAATATATCTCGATTAGAAAGTGTAAATTTCAAAATGTCCCCAAAACTTTCAACAATTGAAGAATATGCCAGGGCTGTTGGATACAAGATAAAAATCAATTTTGTGCCCAACAATACAGAAAATCACATAACTAATTGAGTACCTTAAGACAAAAGGGTCTTAGGCATAAAACACCTCCAATGGACGGGCCGCCGAATAAGGTCTATTTCACCTTTCTTAAAATTGCTGTTATATCTTCTCCAAATTCTTTTTTTTGCCAGTTCTTTAGTCCCTTAATTCTTTCGATGTCGTCTTTATCAAGCGGGTTGTGGATGGCAAGAGTGTTTATCATTGCGTTGGTTAATACCAGCGAAGGATTTATTTCAAGAGCTTTGGCTTTATTATTTCTCAAGGGTTTAAGAGCTTTTATTCTTTCCGTAACTTCAGGTTTTTTTACAGGTGCCTTGCTGCGGGGATAAACCGGAAGCCTGTTTTCAGGCATATTCAAAGCCTTATTTATTGCCTCAACCAGGACATTGCCATACATGTCGATTTGCCTGGCGCTTAATGCGTTTGTTTTTTTTAATCGCCGCAAATTTGCCGGCTTTGCCTCAGCAAGTTTTATCATTGACCTATTGGAGAAAATCTTAAACAGGGGTTTATCTTTCCTCTTTGCTATTTTTAATCTTAATTGAAGAAGCCTCTCAAGAGCTGCAAGAGTCCTGCGGTTTAGCTGCCCGGCGCCTTTAAACTTCAGATATAATGGGTCGCTATTTAATGCAGCAGGTCTCACTTTGCTTAAAATTGCACATTCTTCATATACCCAGGAAAGACGTTCTTTTTCAGCAAGCTCTTTTTCGAGGATTTTTGCCAGAGGAAAAAGATAAATCGCATCGCCGGCAGCATATTCTATC
>JAPVVG010000035.1 GCA_028571455.1 Desulfobacteraceae bacterium
GGCTGTTTCGCCTGACTCGGTAAATCCGTCAGACTTTATTCCTGCAACCGATCTTAATATCGATGATATGTATATACGCCTCTTAAAAACAACCGCTTCCATAGAAACCGGCTATTTAAAGGAGTTGCTTGAAGCCTTCTGGGACGACGAAGATTTTGTTCGCAAATTTAAAACCGCTCCTGCGGCAAAAAAAATGCATCACGCCTATCTTGGCGGCCTGCTTGAGCATACCCTTTCTATGACAATTCTGGCCAATAAAATTGTAACGCATTACAGTGAGTATTACACAGGAATTGACAGGGATCTCCTTCTTACAGGCGCGGTTCTTCATGATATCGGCAAGACGATTGAATTTGATTATAAATTCAGTATTGACTATTCGGTTAAAGGCAGACTTCTTAATCATATTGTTATCGGAATCGAAATGCTTGATGAAAAACTTAGAAAAATTAAGGACTTTCCGGAAGAACAGGCGATTTTGCTCAAGCATATGATTATAAGTCATCATGGAGTCAGAGAATTTGGGTCGCCGGAACCGCCTAAAACCATCGAGGCCGTGTTGCTAAACTATATTGACGAGATAGATTCCAAGGTTAACTGCATCCGCGAATTTATAGCAAGCTCAGATCCGAATGAAACCTGGACATCGTATCATAAATTACTGGAACGTCACTTTTATATTGGGGGAAAATTGAGGGATTGAGGGATTGAGGGATTGAGGAATTGAGGAATTGAGGGATTGAGGGATTGAGGAATTGAGGGATTTAGGGATTGAGGGATTGAGGGATTGAGGGATTAAAAATGATAACATCCTTCAATTCGCAATTCCTAAATTCCTAAATTCGCAATTAAGCGAAGCGAATTCCTAAATTCCTAAATTCGCAATTAAGCGAAGCGAATTCCTAAATTCGCAATTCCTCAATTATTACAATTATGTTTATCACTCTTGAAGGAATAGAAGGCTCGGGCAAAACAACCCAGATAAAAAATATAGTCGAATTCCTTGAAAACAAGGGCTATGACTGCGTGGTTACAAGGGAGCCGGGCGGCACAAAAATCGGGGAAAAAATCAGGTCAATCCTCCTTGATCCGGAAAATAGAAACATGGAACCTGCATGTGAGCTTCTTTTGTATTTTTCGGACCGGGTTCAGCATATAAAAGAACTAATAAATCCTGCTTTATCTGAAGGTAAAACAATAATATGTGATCGTTTTTTCGATGCCACGCTGGTTTATCAGGGTTATGCGCGAGGTCTCGACTTAGACCTGATAACCGGATTGCACGATATGACGGTTGATGGCTTAAAACCGGATATTACTATCCTGCTTGATCTTTTGCCTGAAATCGGCCTTTCACGGGCATGGGAACAGATTGATCACGGCTTAAGGAACGAAGGTGAAACCAGGTTTGAAAAGGAAACCCTTTCATTCCATGAAAAAGTCAGAGCAGGCTACCTTGAGCTTGCGCGTCTTGAGCCCAAGCGGTTTCGCATAATAGATGCATCAAAGAATAAAGACCAGGTTAAGCAACAGATAATTAGGGAATTGGTCGAGTGGGGAATTGGTTCCGCCAGAGCACTTTGGCGGATCGAGTAGGAGCGGCTTTCAACCGCGAATCCTAACTTATTTCCAATTTCAACGTTCCGTGAACGCTTACCATAATTCTAAAAAGTTACGATTTTGTTTTGATCTTTTAATCCTGAATATCCGGTTAATCCTGTCAAAATAGTTTCTTTAAAAAACCATGAGCTATTCAATATTAGATACCATAGGAAACACACCGCTTGTTGAAATAAAAAAGCTTAATCCAAACCCAAGGGTAAAAATTCTGGCAAAGCTCGAATATTTTAATCCCGGAGGCTCCATCAAAGACAGGGCCGCCCTTTTCATGATTAAAGCTGGTGAAAAATCGGGCGAGCTCACCCTGAATAAGACAGTTATAGAGGCAACAAGCGGAAATACCGGTATCGGACTAGCCCTGGTATGCTCTGTCAAAGGATATAAACTCCTGCTGACCATGTCTGAATCGGCAAGTATCGAACGGCAGAAGATTCTGAAGGCTCTCGGCGCAGAAATTTTGTTTACCCCAGGCCATCTTGGCACGGACGGCGCCATAGAGGAGGCCTATCGCTTAGCTCGCGAAAATCCGGAAATCTATTTTATGACAGATCAGTTTAATAATGCGGCCAACTGGCAAGCCCACTATTATGGTACGGCAGAAGAAATCTGGAATCAGACCACAGGAAAGGTTACAATGGTTGTCGCTACAATGGGCACAACAGGAACCGTTATGGGCATTTCAAAAAGGCTGAAAGAATATAATCCCGATATCTGCATAGTTGGCGTCGAGCCATACCTCAATCATAAAATCCAGGGATTAAAGAATATGAAGGAGGCTTATCGCCCGGAAATATTTGATAAAAAACTACTCGATGAGAAACTGAATATTGATGACGAAGAGGCCTTTGAAATGACGAGACGCCTCGCAAAGGAGGAAGGAATCTTTGCAGGCATGAGCAGCGGCGCAGCCATGGTTATTGCCCGAAAGAAAGCCAGAACTATGGCTAAGGGCACGATTGTAGTAATATTTCCGGATGGAGGGGAGCGATACCTGAGCACAACCCTTTTCGATGCACGAGACAGGGCTAAGTTGCGACTGTTCAATACTATGGGCAAAAGCAAGGAGCCTTTTGAGCCGATTCATGCCGGAAAGGTTGGAATATATTCCTGCGGCCCTACGGCAAATGTTCGGATCGGCATGGGAGAATGCCGGCGTTTTGTTTTTGCAGACCTGTTGTGCCGGTATCTTGAGTACAGAAACTACTCTGTAACCCATATCATGAATATTACTGACATGGATGATAAGACCATACATGGTTCTGGAAAGGCAGGCCTTAGCCTCTCTGAATTTACCGGCAAACATATCGAGTCGTTTATGGCGGATCTAAAGAGGTTAAATATAAAGCCTGCCGATAAATATCCAAGGGCAAGCGAGCATGTCGAAGATATGGTTGCATTGGCTGAAAAACTTGTCAATAAAGGCTTTGCATATGAAAAACTTCATTCCATATACTTCGATATTTCCCGCTTTTCCGATTACGGCAGACTGTCGGGTATAAATATAGACAAGATAAGGCTCGGGGCCACTGTAGATCTTGATGAATATGAAAAAGACAATCCCAGGGACTTTACACTCCTGAAAAGGTCAAAACTTTCGGAGCTGAAAAGGGGAATATATGTCAAAACAGGCTGGGGCAATGTTCGTCCCTCGTGGCATCTTCAATGCGCGGCCATATCTATGAAATACCTTGGAGAAAGTTTTGATATTCATACAAGCAGCAGGGAGCTTGTATTCCCGCATCATGAAAATGAAATGGCAATAGCAAAAGCTGCGACTGGAAAGCCTTTGGCGAAATACTGGATGCATTGCGACAGGGTGCTGGTTGACGGCAAAAAAATAGATGAAAACCAGGCCCACAGCACACTTTCAGACTTAAATAACATGGGCTATTCCGGAAGGGTTATCAGATACTGGCTTATTGCAAGCCATTACAGAAAACCTGTAACCTTGTCCACTGACAGGCTTGACAGCGTAAAACATTCTCTGAAAAGGCTCGATGCATGCATCCAGGCCCTGCTCAACATAGAAGTGGGTGCTCCCTATCCTGAACTGGATCAGCTTCTATACGACATCAAGCACGGTTTTAACGGCGCCATGGATGATGACTTGAACATTTCAGCAGCAATGGCCTCTATTTTCAAAATTGTCAAACAGATAAACATGCTTGTATTAAAGAAAATGATTGATCCGATTGGCGCTTTGCGGATTGTGGATGCTTTTCGAAGTATAGATTCGGTGCTGAAAATATTCGACTTTGGAGCCGACCTTTTTGA
>JAPVVG010000036.1 GCA_028571455.1 Desulfobacteraceae bacterium
CCTGTTGCAAATGGAATCGCCCTTCCATGGGTGGTATGAAAGGAATCAAGTTTGATGTAACCTGCGGCACGTCCTGAGCAACCGATCCCGGATACCATCACAATCTTTTTTGGATCAATTTTGCTTTCCTTTATGGCGGTTAAACATGATGAAAAGACCGTTCCAATCCCGCATCCAGGGCACCAGATATGCGGGAGCCGATCTGTTCGCAATAAATCATCCAGTGGATGTCCGGGTGGATGACCAGGCTTTTTTTGAGCTTTTTTAATATTTAATGCCATATCTTAAAAAGCCTCTTTTAGCACTTCAAGAACCCTGTCAGGGGGAATGACCGTTCCTCCGGCATGTCCCACCAGAAATGCAGGAACCTTTCCGCCAATGCATCGCTGAACCTCCTGATGGATCTGACCCAGATTAATTTCCACAGTCACGAAACCTTTCACCGTGTTGGCCAGTTCCCTGATCTTATCCTCTGGAAAGGGCCATATTGTAATCAAACGCAAAAGACCTGCCTTGATTCCCCGCTTTCTGGCCTCATCAACTGCGGCAAAGCTGGTTCTTGCAGAAATGCCATAAGAAACAATGGCTATTTCCGCATCATCTAAACGATAGCTTTCGGTTTGTATAATATCCTTTAAATTCTTGCGAATTTTCCCGATCAGTCGATCCATCATCTGCTTCTGAGTTTCCAGCGTCATGACTGGATAGCCTCTTGCATCATGAGTAAGGCCGGTCACATGTATATTATAGCCCTCTCCTGCGTCAGGCATGGGAGCAACCAGGTTTGGCCCCGGCTCATAGAGTTTAAAGCGATTTTTTCTCCCTTTTGGTCTGGCCCGGGATACGGTCTTAATCTTTTTTGCATCAGGAATAATCACCTTTTCACTCATATGTCCGACCATTTCATCGGCCATTATGAGCACAGGCAAACGATATGTCTCGCTTAGATTAAAGGCCGTAATTGTCTGATAAAAAAATTCCTGTGGAGAGGAGGGCGCAAGAACGATAATCTCGTAGTGGCCGTGGGAACCCCATCTTGCCTGCATCATGTCGCCTTGGGCTCCCTGCGTTGGAAGACCGGTGGATGGACCGACCCGCTGCACATTTACAACCACGCAGGGAGTTTCAGTGCAGATTCCCAGCCCGATATTTTCCATCATGAGGCTGAAACCGGGTCCGGAAGTGGCTGTCATGCTTTTTATGCCCCCCCATGAAGCTCCAAGCACGGCAGCCATGGATGCTATTTCATCCTCCATCTGTATAAAGGTGCCTCCAACATCCGGAAGCCTGACAGAAAGATGTTCGGCAATTTCAGTAGCCGGTGTTATGGGATATCCCCCAAAAAAACGGCATCCTGCTGCAAGCGCGCCCTCGGCGCATGCAACATCACCTGTAATAAAATATTCACCTGTATTTATCGCGGGTTTCATTTTTGGATTGTCGATTGTTGGATTGTCGATTGTTGATTGATGGAATCGCTTTGCTCTATCTTTTCAATCGACAATCATAAATCGACAATCATAAATCCTTAGAATATATTGCAAATTCAGGACAAATTATTTCGCAGTAATGACAATTCAGGCAGTCTTCCGGCTTTTTGACAGATGGAAGATGATAACCCTTTTTATTAAACCGTGAAGAAAATTCCAGAACCTGCTGTGGACAAAATTCAATACAGTAACCACATCCCTTGCACCGATCTTCAAGAATATATACTATGCCCCTGGAGATATGTATTTCATCCGCATCAAGTGGAACCCGCCAGAATTTCATATAGACTTTCCCAAGCAAAAAACAACAATTAGTATTATTGATCGCAAATTTGAATAAATATGCAATTATCGATAAGTTTGTCAAGAATAATATTTGCGGTATTTTAAGTAAATTGAGGATACCCCTCTACTTTTTTAGGGGTATCCTGATATTTTGCCCGAAGAAACCCTCATCCCTCTTTCGTTTTAATATATAACGTCAGCTGCAAAACAAGCCAGGCACGTTCGGAACGAACGTCCCCTATCTCTTATTGAACCCTGAACGGTTTTATCTTTTAGCTTTGTTTTTCATTTCTTGTATCTGCTGGTTGTAAAATGAAATAACCTCTCTTCTGTTCAGCATTCCGATAAGAATTTGATGATCATCATCCTTTACCACTGGAAGACTATCAATATTTTTTATAGTAAATTTTTGAAGCGCTGTGTTTAAATCATCAGATTGAGTGGTTATGATGATATCAGAGGTGCCGATATCCTTCATCACGACAAGATGCTCAATATCCTCAGAAAAGAGCACACTCCTGATATCGGTGCTGGAGAATATTCCGACAAGCCTTTCATTCTGATCCATAACCGGAAAATAATGCTGCTTTGTTTCTGAAAAGTACTTCTTAAAATCTAAAAAGGTCATATCCTGGGGTATTAGCTCGACCTTTTTCACGAGATGCATTAAATCTTTAATCTTTATGGTCTGCAAAACATCTACAAAAAACTCGCCTGTATGAGCAGGAGAGTCGATTTTCCCTTTGACCTGCTTTACATAAATAGTCCATTTCTGGGCTCCTAAGTACGCCAAGGAACATACAAGGAGGCTCGGCAAAAGCAGGTGATATGAATTGGTCATTTCACTGACAAATATAATTGTTGAAATGGGTGTGTTTGAAACAGCGGTGAAAAAACCTGCCATGCCGACTACGACAAAAGCGCCCGGCTGTGTTACAATGCCCGGCATGATTTGATGAAACAGCTTCCCGACAGCGCCCCCCATTGCTCCACCTATAACGATCGACGGGCCGAACACCCCTCCGCTTCCGCCCGATCCTATTGAAAATGATGTGGTAATTATCTTGCCAAAGGCAAGCAACAGCAAGAAGGGGATGGTCAGTTCACTATTAAGGGCTTTCTGGGCAAAGCCGTATCCAAAGGAAAGGGTTTGGGGCAAAAAGAAACCCACTATACCTGTACAGAGCCCTCCTATGGCCGGTTTTATGTGATTTGGAATCTTAAAGGATTTAAACAGCCTGACTATGCCGTAAAATGATTTAATATATAATATTCCTGTGCCCACAAGAACAAAGGCAAGAATAATATAAGGCCCCAGCTCCAATGGATTGCGGAACTGAAAATCAGGAGATTCAAACAAAGATCCCCAGCCAAATACCAGGCAATACACGCAGTAAGCCACCACCGAAGAGATTCCGGCCGGTATGATAACCTCGGATTCAATCTCGGGATCCCTGTAGAGCACTTCCGCAGAAAAGATGGCACCTGCAAGGGGCGCCCTGAAGATACTGCCCACGCCTGCGCCGATTCCTGCGGCCATCATTATCCTTCGTTGCCTGTCTGAAAGCTTTAACTTTGTCGCCAGAAATGACCCAAAGCCGGCTCCTATTTGGGCTATTGGCCCTTCTCTTCCGCCGGAACCACCGGTTGTGATGGTGATAGCTGATGCTATTGTTTTAATTATCGGCACTCTGCCACGAATAAATCCGCCTTTTGTATGATATGCATCAATTGCTGCATCCGTGCCGTGCCCTTCTGCTTCCGGCGCAAAGGTATATACCAGCCATCCGCTCAATATCCCTCCAAAAGCAGGCAGCAATAAAAGAGTATAACGGCTGAAAGGTGTGTTTGTCGGCGTGAGCAGGTGATGTTCTCCGGCAGGGGAAGGAGGCCGGTAGCCGGCCATAAAATCCATAAAATAATGGAGCCCGAGCTGGCAGAGGTAATGAAAAACAATGGAGCCTAATCCTGCAATAATACCTATCGCAACAAAATAGAAGGTCCATTTGCCTGCACGGGCTATGTTGATAGAGCGGTCTTTTACTGCAATTGCCTTAAACCATTTCTTTAATCTCATCACTTTATATTTTTGAGATCTTCTACTCCCTGGAGTATAATATCAAACAGTTCGGGGATATCCTCTTGTTCCAGGCATGAAAAGGCAATTCTTAAATTCCTGTCACCTATGGAAATAAGCCCCACTCCATATTTATCTAAAAGATGAA
>JAPVVG010000037.1 GCA_028571455.1 Desulfobacteraceae bacterium
CATCGGATATGAGATAACAAAAGAAACAAATAATAAGCAAAGCCTTATAACTTTGCAAAACAAATTAAAAATTGAGCTCGCATCTCTGAAATCTCCGAAACGGCTTGCAGAAATAGCAAGCAACAAGCTCAATCTGACAAGGCCGACTCCAAAACAGGTTATTATAATTCCATGAAACCAAAGGCCCGGAAATTTTCTGGATTAAGCGGCATGGATTTTCAACAAAGGCGTATTGGACTGCGCTCTATACTTATTGGTCTTATCTTCAGCATCATTTTAGCGGCAATAGGGGCAAAGGCCGTATACCTGCAAGTTTTTTGCGGTCCGTGGCTGTCTCAAAAGGCGGCTGGCCAATATGAAAAATCTTTTATATCCACGGGAAAGCGCGGAACCATATATGATGCAAATCACAGAGAAATAGCGGTCAGCATAGAGGTGGCATCGATAGCAGCATATCCCAAAAATATTTCAAAGTTAGGGGATACAGCCAGGCTCATTGCGAGGGCGCTAAAAATCGATGAAAGCTCACTCTGCAGGAAACTAAATTCAAAAAAAAGATCGTTTGTATGGGTAAAGCGTCATGTCACACCCAGGGAGGCAGAACAGGTAAAGAATTTAAATTTGAAAGGCATAGCTTTCATACCTGAGAACAAGCGTTTTTATCCAAACAAAATCCTTGCTGCACAGGCGCTCGGATTTTCAGGCCTTGATGGTCATGGTCTCGAAGGGATTGAATTTTATTATAACGATTATCTTGAAGGCGCCGCGGCTAAATTTACGGTTTTAAAGGATGCATTCGGCCGTGGATTTAACAGCGGGGAAGCAGTTGCCGGAGATTTTGGCGGAAACAACCTTATTCTCACTATTGACAGGACAATACAGCACATAGCGGAGAGTACTCTTGAGGAAGCGGTCGATAGATTTTCTGCCAAGTCTGGAATAGCGATAGTAATGTCCCCAAAAACAGGGGCTGTATTGGCTATGGCGCACTATCCCTTTTTTAATCCTAATGCTTTCAGAGGTTTTAAAAAGGAGGTGTGGAGAAACAGAGCAATAGCCGATCAGTTTGAACCTGGCTCAACCATGAAAATCTTCAGCGCGGCATCCGTGTTAGAGTCCGGGAAATGCACACAGCATACTATCTTTTATTGTGAAAACGGCGCATACAGAATCGGAAAAAATATTGTTCATGACACCAAGCCTCACGGTTGGATGTCCTTGCAGCAGATTGTTAAATATTCAAGCAATATCGGTATAGTGAAGGTTGGTGAAATGGTTGGGCCGGATTTGCTTTATAAGACTCTGAGCGACTTTGGTTTTGGCAAAAAGAGCGGAATAGACTGTCCCGGGGAAACAGCCGGAAGCATGGCTCCATATAAGCGATGGTCAAAAATAGATGCCGGAGCAATTTCATTCGGCCAGGGCATTTCCGTATCAGCGCTTCAGCTTATAACAGCCACTTGCGCGATCGCCAATGACGGGATTCTCATGAAGCCTTATATTGTGCAGGCCATAATGGATCAGAATGGACGTTTGATAAAAAGTTCAAGCCCTTGTGAGGTTAGAAGGGTTATTTCAATCAAAACAGCCAGAACCTTGAAAAAGATAATGGAAACTGTAACCAAGAATGGAGGCACAGGGGTCAATGCAGCGCTCGAAGGTTATTCTGTTTGCGGCAAGACCGGCACTGCCCAGAAAGTTGATGAAAAAGGAACATATGCCAAAGATAAATATATAGCATCATTTGTCGGGTTTGCTCCTTCACAAAATCCTGAAATAGCTGTCCTGGTTGTAATTGATGAGCCGGGAAAAGAGTATTACAGCAGTATTGTCGCAGCCCCCACATTTAAAAAGATCGTCTTTGAAACCCTGAATTATATGAACCTGCCTGCTACCCATAATGCGCCTTATGGCGGTCATATTAATAGACGGGCCGGTCTGATTTCGTAGCTACTCAGGTAGATAGGCTATAGGCATTTAGGCTGTAGCATAGCAGGAGGGAATCATGCGTGACCATACGAAACTAACAGCCTTTAGCCTACAGCCTAAAAACCTGAATAGTTACCATTTTTCAAAGGTTTCAGCGTGAAACTTTCGCATTTGCTTAAATCAATTACTGTAAAGGGTGTTTTTGGTAAAAAAAAAGAGGATGCAATGGATAAGGCTGAAATAGTGTCAATTCATTATAGAGCACAGGATGTTAAGCAGGGCGGGATGTTTGTGGCCATACAGGGCCATGTAACGGATGGTCATGATTATGTTGACGTGGCATTGGCAAATGGCGCATCAGCAATTATTACACAAAAGTCGATTGAGCGGGATTCAATAATTATCGAGGTTGAAGATACCAGGAAGGCTCTATCTGCCATGTCTGCCGCCTTTTACGGCAACCCCTCGGAAAATTTGTTTTTAATAGGAATAACCGGCACAAACGGCAAAACAACCACGGCGTATTTGATCGAAAGCATACTTTTAAAGGCCGGTTTCAAAGTCGGCGTTATAGGAACAATAAATTACCGTTATTCAGGCAAAATATTTAATAGCCCTGTCACAACGCCTGAATCGCTTGATCTTCAGAGGATTTTAGCCGAGATGATAAACCAGGGCATTACACATGTTGTTGTGGAGGTTTCATCACATGCCATCGACCAGCACAGGATTGCAAATTGCTGGTTTGATGTCGGTGTATTTACCAATCTGACCCAGGATCATCTTGATTATCACAAGGATATGGATTCCTACTGGTCATGCAAGAAAAAGCTTTTTACAGAAAATCTAATATCCGGACCAAAAAAAGGCCGGACTCTGGCTGTAATCAATTGCGGTGATACAAGGGGGAAGGAACTCGCGTTGGAGCTCAAAGCTCAAAGCTCAAAGCTGAAAGGTAAAAGCTCAAAGGTGGAAGTCTTTGAACTTTCGGACAATATGATCAGGCCTTCTAACATTAAGTACGAACCGAGCGGCATTACGGGAAGATTTTCAACCATAAAAGGGGATTTTGATTTCAAATCATCCCTTGTAGGCAAACATAATCTGAAAAACATAATAAGCGCCACAGGTGTCGGCATTACTTTAAATCTGCCGCTTGATGTCATAAAGGGAGGAATAGAGCATGTTACCTGCATACCTGGCCGGCTTGAAGCTATTGCAAATACTGCCGGGCGTTTTGTATATGTAGATTATGCGCATACTCCTGATGCTCTGGAAAATGTTTTATCCTCTTTAAGATCAATTTTAAGATCAATGGCTCAAGGAAGAATAATCTGCGCATTTGGTTGCGGAGGCGACAGGGATAAAGATAAGCGACACCAAATGGGTGAAATTGCCGGCAGGTTATGCGACATTACTGTTATTACATCGGATAATCCACGCACAGAAGCGCCTATGGATATCATTGCGCAGGTGCTTGATGGAATGAGAAAAACGTCAATGTTGGAATATGACCGTGCTGATATGGATAGCCTGTTAAATCGAAAAAAAGGATATGTTGTGGAACCTGATCGTAAAAAGGCTATAGAGCTTGCCGTTACAGTATCCCGGGCAGACGATATTGTTCTGATAGCAGGCAAGGGCCATGAAACCTATCAGATAATCGGGAATAAAATTGTTTCCTTTGATGATAGAAAAGAGGCTGAAACAGCTTTAAGGATTGAGGGATTGAGGGATTGAGGGATTGAGGAATTGAGGGATTGAGGAATTGAGGGATTGAGGAATTGAGGGATTAAAATTAGTAGAATACCTTCAATTCCTAAATTCCTCAATTCCTCAATTCGCAATTAAGCGAAGCGAATCCCTAAATCCCTAAATTCCTAATTCCTAAATTACGAATATATTTATCTATGAGTTCTATGACTGATAATTACACAAAACCGATGCCATGGACAAGCGCTGATATTCTTGATGCCACAAAGGGAGATTTGCTTATTGGCGATATAAAGAGCGCATTTTCAGGCATCTCCATTGACTCTCGCAGTATATCTGTTGATGAGCTGTTTGTTGCGATCAGAGGAAATATCTATGATGGGTTTTCTTTTGCCGGCGATGTAATCAA
>JAPVVG010000038.1 GCA_028571455.1 Desulfobacteraceae bacterium
AATTGGCCAAGAAAAAAAAGAAAGAGGAAAAAAGGCAGCGCAAGCAGGAAAACAAGGCAGTTGAAACCGATGAAACTGAAAAAGACCCGACCCCTTCAACAGAGGACCCGTAAGCATAGGGACTAACCAGCACCAATTGCCAGAGCTATACAATGGTATTAACTGAACATAAAAAAGGCAGGGCCAAAAAAAACAGACTGCTTTTCATGAGTGGTTTTGGCTCTTCACATTTGCAGTTTTAGAACAATGCCACTGTATATAAATTAAAAAATTATGACAGAAACCAGAAGAAACGTAAAGAATGTATTGAAACTCCCCGCAGCCCAGTATAATCGGGATCTTCGTTTCCGTTTCGACAAGCTACTTGGAATACGCTCGCTATTGCGGTTCAATGTAAAATAATATAACAAATTTATTTTTGCAACCTCTGCGATTATCTGCTATAAATATAATTTGTTATTACCACGGAGTTCACGAAGAATACGAATAGTATAAAATAAACGGAGAAAACTATGGCTATCAGTCAGGAACTTCTTGATATTCTGGCCTGCCCCAAGTGCAAAGGGGACATATATCTAAATGACGCCAAAGACGGACTTATATGTGATAACTGTCAGCTTTTATATGAGATAAAAGATGATATCCCAATTATGCTTATTGATGAAGCAAAACCGATAGAACCCTGAACCTATGAACCTTGAGCCTTAATAACATGAGCATACCTCAACCACCTGAACCTGCAAAACTTGTTGTCAGCCTTTTTTTAAAGGAAAAGGATATTATTGTTGATGTAGCAAACGACCTTTCCGAAAAGTTCGGCCCTGTCGATATGGTAAGCTCATGGTTTCCATTTGACTATACCGAATATTACGAGACTGAAATGGGTTCTCCCCTGTTCCGGCGATTTTTTGCATTTAAAAACCTCATAAAACAAAGCGCTCTGGCCGAGATAAAACTTGCAACAAACGATATTGAGCATAAATACTCAAAAAAAGGCAAGCGTATAGTCAATCTTGATCCAGGTTATATGATTAAGTCGAGGTTTGTTCTTGCCACAGGAAAAAATTATTCCCACAGGATTTATATCGGCAAGGGAATTTATGCGGACTTGACACTGATTTATACAAAAGGCTTGTTTCAAAAGCTTCCATGGACATATCCTGACTATGCCGATAAGATAATGCTCGGCTACCTTAATCTGATACGCAACAAATATCTAAGAGATTTGTAAGGAATAATAAATAATGATAAAAAGCATGACAGCCTTTGCAAGAGCCGAAAACACACAAGATGAGCTGACCGCTATAATCGACATCCGGTCTTATAACAGTAAATTTCTTGATATTGCCTTACATATCCCGCAAAAATATATGTGCCTTGAAGACAGGATTAAGCGCATTGTTTCAGATATGCTGTCAAGAGGACGTATTGAGATTAAGGCGCAGATCAATGATGCTTCTGAAGCCGCGGAAGCCTTTGAAGTCAACGAACCAAAGGCGGCTGCGTATCATAATGCCCTTATTCAATTGAGAAACAGATTAAATATTGATACAGAAATTTCGCTGGATATTATGGCAAATGTTGCCGGCATTATAAAACCGGTTGAAGATACAAAAGATATTGAAGATTGCTGGGCTGTTGTAAAGGATTGCATAAGCGAGGCGCTGGATGAGCTTTGTTTAATGCGACAAAAGGAGGGAGATTTTATCGCCGGAGATATTGCAAACCGCCTTGATTATATAGAAAAAACTACCGAGCAAATAGCCAAAATATCAGATGACCTTTTACCCAAATGCCAGGATCGCCTTAGGGAACGCATACAGGCTTTAACAAAAGGTTTGGTGGAATTAGATACAGGGAGAATAGCCCAGGAAGCCGCCTTTTTAGCCGACAGAAGCGATATTTCCGAGGAGATCGCAAGGGTTGCCAGCCATATCAATCAATTCCGATCTATCATGAATTCAAAAGAACCCTCGGGTAGAAAGCTCATTTTTTTACTCCAGGAATTTAACCGGGAATTCAATACAATGGGCTCCAAAACAGGAAACGCAAATGCGGCATACATGATTGTCGACATTAAGACAGAGCTTGAAAAAATACGGGAACAGTTGCAAAACGTGGAATAAAGGTCGGAGGTCAGAGGTCAGAGGTCAGAGGTCAGAGATCAGATGTCAGAGATCAGATGTCAGAGATCAGATGTCAGAGATCAGATGTCAGAGATCAGATGTCAGAGATCAGGGTTCAAGACAACCAACCGTGAACCGTGAACCTAACAACCTGAGCAGTAAGAGGTAATATGGAAACCTATTTACTTAACATCGGATTTGGAAATTCTGTGGCTGCTGAACGGGTTGTAGCTATTACAGCTCCCAATTCAGCCCCAATGAAGCGGCTTAAAGATGAAGCAAGGGACAACAAACATCTTATTGATGCGACACATGGCCGCAAAACCCGTTCTATTATTATCATGGACAGCAACCACATTATACTTTCAGCTATCCAGGCGGAAACAATGGCTCAACGATACGCCAGCCTTAAGGAATCGCACCTTAATGAATCGGAATAGGTTATTATGGCAGCCAAAAGCAATGGAAAGCTTTTTATTATTTCAGCGCCGTCAGGGGCCGGCAAAACAACCCTTTGCCGGGAAGCGCTGAAACGGTTTAAGGACATAACCTATTCTATATCCTGTACAACAAGAAAGCCCCGCAACGGTGAGCAAGACGGAATTGATTATTATTTCATAACAAAAGAGAAATTTAAAAGGAAAATTGAAAACAACAAATGGGCGGAATGGGCGGAGGTTTATGGGAATTTTTACGGCACCTCAGCAGAATTTCTGGATACCTGTTTAGCATCAGGAAAGCACATACTTCTCGATATAGATGTTCAGGGGGCCATACAGATCAAAAATCGGTATCCTGACAGCGTTACAATTTTCATCGTGCCGCCTTCATTGGAAACGCTGAGAGCCCGTCTGGAATCAAGAGGTACGGACACCAGGCAGATCATTGAAAGACGTCTTGAAGCCGCAAAAAAAGAGATGGGGGAAAAGAACCTTTATCGCCATGTTATTATCAATGATGAGCTATCAAAGGCTGTTTCCGAGCTAATCGAAATTATAGAAACTGAAGTTTCGTACCCTTGATTTCTATTAAAGTCAAGATGGTAAAGGAGCCAAATTCAATTTTTCAAGCGAAATGATTCATTTGTCTTTTTTAACCAGCACTCCACGACTTGTGCCAAGGACAGGCACAAGGAATATATAACATGCTGAACTCATACGTGGTTTCAAGCATTGTCTTAATGTTTGTTATTGGTGCCGTTATCGAAGCTTAAGGTATAATATTTCGCTTTAAAAATTTATTTTGGCCCTTACCGTTTAAGGACTTTAATAAATAAAAAGGGTGCGAAACTTGAGATAGAAAGCTATCGCTGAATATGAGAACCGAAATACTTTACGGAATCCATCCAGTATCTGAAGCTCTCAAGGCCGGCAGGAGAAAATTTTTTGAGGTCTATTTAGCGCAGCATAAGGACTCAAAACGTGCTGAAAAAACAGCAACGATTGCCAAATCTTTAAACATACCCCTGAAAAAGCTAAAAACTTTTGAGCTTTCATCCATCACAGGCACCGACGAGCACCAGGGCATTGGAGCCAGGGTAAGCCCATATCCTCTTGCAGAACCAACCGATATTTTCGACAATATCAAAGTCAACGAAAATCCATTTTTGCTGCTGCTGGATTCCATTGTAGATCCACACAACCTTGGCGCCCTTATTAGAACCGCCCTTTGCGTGGGCATAGAGGGTATACTAATTCCAAAGGATCGTTCAGCCTCGCCCACTCCGGCTGTATCCAGCGCTTCTGCAGGAGCTCTCGAGCATATCTGCCTCGGCCTTGTGACAAATATGGTTAGTGCAATAAAGGCTTTAAAGAAAAAAGGGTTGTGGATTGCAGGAATGGATAAAAGCGCGCAAAAATCGATTTTCTCCTTTGATTTTTCCTGCCCTTTAGCCATTGTTATCGGCGGAGAAGAAAAAGGAATTCGCACTCTTGTAAAGAAACATTGCGATTTTTTGATTTCTATCCCACAAAAAGGAGAA
>JAPVVG010000039.1 GCA_028571455.1 Desulfobacteraceae bacterium
AATTTAAGAACGGCTGAAACTCACGCATAAGTGAGCGTAAAGAAAGAACTCAGAGCAATCCTTTTATAACAAGCTAAGCTAAACCAGACATTTATCCGATTCATAGAAAGTTTTATTCAGTCGTCGTTCTTTCTTAACGCTCACTAACGCGCTCAAACAGTCAGCCGTTTTAAATTTAAGTGCCCGCCACATCAGGTTGTTGACAGGTTATTTTTTGAGTTTGTAAATTTCTGATGAATAAAATTGGATTAAATTTATTTTACGATGTATGCTTGGAATATAGAAAAAGAACGAAGCGGTCTGGAGAATGCTTTAACAAATAGAGATCTGGATTTTAGCGCTGCATTTATGGTTGTTCAGGATCTGCATCAGCTTGTCGAGGCAAATCCGGCTATTATCAGACCGGAGACGATCTCGGCGCTGAAAAATGTTCTTGAGGATTCAAAGCACACCTCCGAGACACAATCCTTTTTCCTGTACAGAGAAGCGGCTGATGCCCTGGCCTCTGTTCTGGTTCTTTCTGTTGATGAGCCCCTGTCAAAACAGAGCATTTCTTCCCTGAAACAGGTTGTTAATAAAGGCTCCGGCATGCAGCAAAGAGCTGCTACCGAAGCCATGGGCTCGCTTCCCCTTCAAATTTGCGGTCCAAGGATACCTGATGACCGGTCTGAGAAGATACCGTATGTAAAATGGGATGACATATTAAAGCTTAATAATATTGCCATATGTGATACTCCTGTAATTCTTGGCAGGAGTCTGGTCGCATCAATCAATAATAGCTCCAAAATATTTGTTGTAAAACTCGCTGTTACCGAAAGCGCAGTGGAATTGATAAAAAAAGAGGCAGACTGGATGCATTATCTGTCTTCTTATAGTGATTCCTTTCCGGTTAGATTTAAGATTCCTCAGCCCATTCAAATTAACGGAACCTATCTGTTCCGGCTTAAAAAGCTGCCTGTCAGACTCCCTGAGGGATCAGATATTAATCCAAAATACAACTATGCCATAGGTTATATAGCGCATAAAGATTATTTCACCTATCCGAACGACCATAGAAAGGCAAGGCAACTGCCTGAGGATAAATTCAGAGAAGTAATATTAAGAAATTCCTGGCTGTTTGGGAAATTAACCTCTCTGGGCATTGTTCATTCGGCCCCTATTCCTCTTTTTCATAATCGTGTGCAACGCAACAGAAGAGAAGATCATGGAGTCTACGAATGGCGCCATGGCGGCAGGCTTGACAGGTGGCTGCATTCATGCCGGCACCCTAATTTCGGCATAACCGGCATAAGAGATTTTGAACATCTTATCTCATATCAAAGATCGAGCCTGGATCTTTACAGGCACATCGGCAGACAGATATTGAGCCTGGTGCTGGTAACCGGCAGCTACTTCCGTAATTTTGAGGCTGATAAGGTTGGATTCGACGAACATGGAAAGCCTGTAGATGTTCGGCATCTCTTTGATAAATCCTTTTTAAAGGAACTTCTCCAGGGAATTTTTCAGGAGTATTATAATGGATTTGTGGAAGAAAAATTCTGCGGTGACATCCCTTTTGACATTGAACAGCTCAGCGCGCGTATGATTGAAGAGATGGGTGTGGACCGTCATATGGAAGAAATGCTGAGAGTGGCGGATCAGGCAGAGATAACTGAAAATGAGTTCAGAGAATTACTGGCTGAAAGGGGCTATTCTCCGGAAGTGATAGAAAGTTTACAAAAGGGTGCGGGTGATATTTCCATCCAGACCGGCCCCCATCTTGGCGGGTTTAACCAGAGGATATCCCTGCCGGAACTTATCCAATGCCTTGGGGTTGTGTCAGCCTATTGTATAGGGGGCAGATATCTTAGAGGAAAAGAGATGAACGTCGAACATCGAACGTTGAACATCGAACGTTGAATGGGAAAAGATAAAAAAACAGAGGTCGGAGGTCGGAGGTCATAGATTTTTGCTGGCTACTCGTTGCTCGTTGCGGGTTACGGGTTGATAGTTACGCGTTTCAAGTTTCAAGCTGAACTGAACCCTGAACCCTGAACCTTTGTTTCTCATTTGGTATTGGTTTTTTTATTCGATTTTAACATAATTTTGAAGAGCGGAGCGACATCATTACTCAAGTTTCGCACCCCTGAAACGGCGTAGAACCAGTTAATGCCTCAGTAAGTGCGTCAACATAGGACTGAAAATCGTCCTCAATTTTGAAAAGTTGAAAGATCTTTGAAAAACTGACTCGGAAAAGGCCTTGAAAGAAATCCCAAAGCCTATGTGCATAAGTAATAACGGCAGAATCGTCAGCTAAATGTTCAAACAAACTGCCCAGAGTGCTGTAGTTTTCCGTCTCGTTTAAGAAACTCAAAAGGTTATGTCTTAGAAAACTGGCTGTGGTTGCAAAGATTTGAGCATTAAAGTTATTGCTTTGATCTTTTCCGAGATCAAGTAACTGCTTACATTCTTTGAAACATACTTCTATTGGCCACCGTTTGATATATTTTTTTATAATGGTTGATGAATGTATGCTGGTATTGGTACTAAAAAAGGCTACCCATTTCAGTTCCTTTTCCTTCTTTTTGCCCTTGGTGGTATTTATTTCGGGCTCACAATATCCCTTGGAAAATACGATTACAGCCTCATCATCGGATTTGGGAAGCTTTACTGTGACTCGCATTAATAATAGCCCTGTTCTAACATCTTTTTTAAAACCCTTTTTCACTTTTTGATAGAGTTCCGAAAGCGTATATTTATTGCCCTTATATTCGTATCGAAGATTGCCGTCTTTGAGACGGCAAATTACATGAATACTTTTATTGATTTCTCGAATCCCATTGATAAGTACGGGCCAGGCATACCAGCTGTCAAACAAGACATATCCGGGTACGATACCACAATTGATAGCTTTCTGAATCATCATTAGGGCTAATTCAAGTTTGGTGCAATGCTTTGCTTCAAAACTTCTTTGGCCGCTTATGCTTCTGGGATCTCCTATGTTTTCTTCAGGACTTTTAGGATGCCGTTTCTTGCCAAACCGGTACGCAAAATCAATTGGATAAAACCCGTTTGCAGTAAAGAGACCAAGTGTTACAATACAAAAGCCTAATACAGAACGACCAAGGTTGTGGTCATAAAGAAAAGAAACATTCTCTATTTTCCTGCCCAACTTTTGTAGAATCGTATCATCGATTACAAAATATCGTTCTTCTTGAGGAGTCTTATCTAATTCAAGAGTCTTAAAAATATGGACATTGACTTTGTACATAAAAGAACGCCATCGATACGAAGCATTTTGTTTAAACCGATAGAAGGTGTCTTTTTTACTCTTAGACCACTGTTCCCAATGCTTTTCGCAAAAACCTTTTACGGTTTTTATCCTCAATAGAGGCAAGAGAATCAGTACAAAGAGCACATGAGACGCATGGTAGCCGTCTTTTTTCACAATATTGGTTCGGCATAACCAGGTCTTCAATTTTAGAGAGCAAAAGAGATTGTTTGTTTTTGAATCAATATTATTTTGGCCATTTACCAGATAATTTTCAATTTCTCCTTTAAACTTTCTGCAATTTGTGGTAGTCATAATTAAAGGGCTCCTTTTATGGGTTTACTAAATAATGCAATTAGTTACATACCATAAAAGGTTGCCCTTTTCAACACTAAAAGTGCAGTAAAATGAGTAAAATATAAGC
>JAPVVG010000040.1 GCA_028571455.1 Desulfobacteraceae bacterium
TATAACCACGGCGATATTCAAATTTATCAACCGCCTTCATAAGACCTATATTTCCTTCCTGGATCAGATCCAGAAATTGCAATCCTCTGTTTGTATATTTTTTGGCAATACTGACGACAAGTCGTAAATTCGCCTTTGTCAGCTCACTCTTAGCTATTTTAGCCCTACGACGTCCATCTTCAACACAGGATAGAATCCTTTTTAAGATTCGGCTGTCGGCCTTTATGAGTTTTTCGTTCTCATCTATCTGATTCAAAACATCTTTTAGTTCCGTAAAAAGTAAAACCTGTTCATCTTTCGTCAGATCAATCCGCCGAAGGCGGACCCATTCAACAAACTTCTTCTGTGTTTTTAAATTAGCACGAAGCTCAGTAACCGTTGAATTAACCTTATCAGCACACATTATTATCTTTTTATTCATCGAATCGAACCAGTCAATATGGCCCCTGATAATTGCTTCAACCTGGTCAATTATTCTAAGTTCAAAACGCCATTGTTTTAGCGAGTTGAATGTTTTATTATTCCGTCGTGTAATATTTCTCCTGATCCGACGTTGTTCATCGGCGCTCAGAGCAGATGACATAAGTTTTTCTCGATAAACTAGATTTTTTTTGTCTATTTTTTCAATAGAACGGATCGTTTTTAAAAACTTTTCAACCTGAAACACTTCGTCAATATACGTATCTCCTTCGTCAACATCTCTTAACACATGTTTTATACAAAGCTCCTCATTTTTAATACGTTCTCCAATAGTTAAAATATACTTTACTCCAATTTCCGAATCTATCATCGCTCTTAAAACTTCCTGCTCACCGGCTTCGATTTCCTTAGCTATTTCAACCTCCCCTTCCCTGCTTAAAAGAGTCACAAAACCCATTTCACGCAGATACATCTTAACCGGATCAGCTACAGTGCCAAAATATACCATAGATTTATTATTATCACTTGTAGTCACATTCTTCGCTATCTTTTTTTTGCTGCCGGATACCTTCCCTTTCTTTTTATCAATAATCTCAATATTGAGTTCATCAAATATCATGAGAGTTTCATCAATCTTTTCTGAAGAAAGCATATTATCGGGAAACGCTTCATTAATTTCATCATAAGTTAAGCATCCCTGCTTTCTACCTTTTAGAATAAGGCTTTTTAATATCTTCTTGTTGGCCTTTTCTAATTTTTTTTGCTCTGCATCTGTCTTCTTTGGCAGTGCCTTTCTACCGGTCGTCTTTACGCTTTTTGGCTTTGCATTTGCCTTCTTTGGCAATGCCTTCCTGCCAGACCTCTTTACGCTCTTTTGCTTTAGCACCGATTTCTTTGCCATATATTCCAGCCTCCAACAGACTCAAAAATTTTTTATTTTGTTTTTTGCCTGCATTTGCTTTTTCTTCAATAAACGCAATAACAGCTCATGGTCATTGCGCTCTTCTGCATCCTTTATTTCCTGCAACAACTTTCTCTCATGACGATATCTACTAGACTCAAATTGCGCAATAAGCTTTAAACAGCCGTCACGATCCCACAAATCATCTCCCATTACCAGAGATGCTATAATATTTTTTTTATCTTTATCATCAATAATAGTCATGAGTTCTGAAGCCGGCTCACCTGGGCGGTCCTTGCACTTTAAAATAAACTGTCCAATAGATTTCAAAATATTATCTTCAAAAAGATTGAGTAGTCCGCGATTATCTACTTCGGACAATATTTCCGTGAATTGAAGCATCATCGCTATTATCCGCCTCTCAAGCCTGTTACCATTATTTTGAAGCACATAATCCGCAGCAGATCTCGCGATATCCGATCTTCTTGCCACAGAGACTTCTCTCACCTTCTCCAAAACCGCTGTTTCATCAATGCCAATACGCTCGGCAAGTTCCTTGACATACAATGATCTTGCGACATTATCATTTATAGCCGCTAAAGGTACTTTCATGTCTGAAATAATATGTATTTTCCCTTTAGTTGAAAGCCCACCTGCCTGTGCGTCGCATGCAGACAGGTGCTTTTTAACCGCGCAGTCTATCAAAAAGGAGATAATCTCTTTTGATTCTGCAGCCAGCTTCGTAAATGGCTCAGCCCCAAATTCTAAAAGATACGAATCAGGATCATGACCCGCAGGCAATACAACAATACTGGCGTCCACATATCCTTTATCAAACACCTCTATACTTCTCTGAGCAGCCTTTATCCCGGCTATGTCTGAATCATAGACAAGCACAACCCTGCCATTTTCTCCGATAAATCCTCTGAGAATCTGCACATGTTCGGGAGTCAACGACGTTCCAAGGGTTGCGACTGAATTCTGAATACCGTGCTGATGAAGCGCTAAAAGGTCAAAATAACCCTCAACAATGAAAACAGTTCTGGTTTCTCTGCATTTTCCTTTGGCCATGTGCAACCCATAGAGGGAACGGCTCTTGTTGTACACAGGTGTTTCCGGAGAATTAAGATATTTCGGCAGGGAATCATCCATTATACGTCCGCCAAAACCGATAACCTGCATACTTATATCAAAAATCGGAAAAATGATACGGGATCTAAAACGATCATAAAAACCGCTTTTACCTTTTCTTGGAATAATCAACCCTGATTTTTCAACAAGCCCATCTGGTTGTTTCTTTTTTGAAAAATAAATTGCAAGCTTATCCCAACCTTCCGGCGCATATCCGAGCTTAAAATCGTCGATAATCTCTCTGCTTATCCCCCGCTTTAGCAGATATTCCATTGCCTTTTTCCCTGATGCATTTTCAAGCAAGGCACAGCGGAAAAAGTCCATTGCCTGTCTGTTTATCGCAAGCACACTTTCTTTTTCGCTAATTCGCCTTTTCTGTTCCGGAGACATTGTTCGAACAGGGATATCAATGCCGTATCGCCTGGCCAGCATTCTTGCCGCTTCAGGGAATGAAATACCTTCCTGTTTCATAAGAAAGCTGAAAACATTACCTCCTGCATTACATCCAAAGCAATAGAATATCTGTTTGTCCGGGCTAACGGTAAAGGAAGGGGTTTTTTCTGAATGAAACGGACAAAGTCCAAGAAAATTTTTGCCAGACTTCTTTAAAACTACCGTTTCTGATATAACATCAACGATATCAGTTGCGTTTTTAATATCATTAATTTTTTCTTCTGGGATATAAACCGCCAAGAAATGCATCCTCCATTACCCTTGAAAGGGGAAGAGTAGGTAGTATTGGAAGATTCTAAATGGAGATATTCATTTATTAAGATATTATTTTTTTAAACTTTTAATATTGTCATTTTATATTATATTGTCAAGAAAAAATGTAATAATTCCGCCATAGGCACAAAGGCCTATAAATAGTCGAGTAGTCCTACAACGACACTTGTCATTTCGACCGAAGAGAGAAATCCTTAACTATATGTTTTTGCAGTAAGATTTCTCGTCGCTTCGCTCCTCGAAATGACATCTAAATGGTAACTGACGTTGTAGGAGTAGTTAACCACTCGACCAGTTTCCCACTCGACCACTCGACCAATATTAAAGAGAATTATACTATAATTTTGGTGTATTGGTACCTTTGTGGCTGAACTAATACGAAAAAATGATGATTTTATTAGAAGAGGTTTTAATGATATTTTTTTGACACTTCAATAGCCTCTCTCAGGCTAAGGGTTCCGCTGTATAATGCTCTGCCGGTTATTACGCCGATAACGCCGGCCTGCTTTAAAGGAATCAGGTTTATTATATCCTCTATTGTTGAAACACCCCCTGAAGCAATTACAGGTATAGATACAGCCTCTGCAAGATGTCTGGTTTCAATAATGTTCGGACCGGTCTGCATTCCATCCCTTTGAATATCGGTAAAATTTATTGCAGCTACGCCGCAATCTTCAAATTTTTTTGCCAAATCCACGGCCATCATTTTAGTAGTCTGGGCCCAACCTTCTATTGCGACCAGCCCATTGCGCGCGTCAATTCCAACGATTATCTGCTTTGGGAATAGCCTGCACGCATCCTTTACCAGTTGAGGGTTTTTAACCGCTTCTGTTCCAATAATAACTCTTGTTACCCCAAGGTCCAGAAGCAACTTAATAGTATCAATATTACGGATTCCGCCTCCAACCTGAACAGGTACTTTTATACTCTTAATTATTTTCTTTATGGAATGCAGGTTCTGCGGACTTTTCTCAAA
>JAPVVG010000041.1 GCA_028571455.1 Desulfobacteraceae bacterium
ATGACCCGGGCCAAAAATCCAGGCGCGGGTTTCTGTTAGCTCTTGGAGCTTCAAAGGGGGAAAACCTGTTTGACGGAGTGCACCTGACCGCAAAATATTTTTTTGATGCTATTGGAGCCAGCTATCATGGAAGTCTTACATACAGGCGAATATCGGATCCAGGAGATATGGAAAAACATCCAACAGTCCTCAAAGATGTAAAAAAGGCTGTCAGCGCTCTTTTACAACCATTTTTAGGTAAAAAGAAAATACTGTCAAACCCATAGAGTTTATGCCCAACGTGCGTGATCTAATAGAAAAAAAAGTGGTCGATCTTATTGGTGAATAACCGAGGCCTTTGAGAAATATGAGATATAAAAAGAATAGCCTTTATATAATGGGTGCGGGCCTTTTAATGCTAATTTTTCAGACCGCATTTTTAGGTTGTGCCGCAAACTATGGGAGTCTCAGACATAGCCGCGATGTCACACATATTTTTGAAACATACAAAATTCTTGCAGATTACAGGTATTATTACAGCGGCGTTGATACTGCGCCAAATGCCATAATAGGAATAGATCGCCGCTATCAGCTTTGCTCCAAACTGTGGAAAGAGGTGGATCTCACAAGCACACAACTTAAAAACTGGATCGATCGTATGCAGCAGACTCACGAGTTTCCTGTCAGTCCCTTTGGCTCATTAATTCTGGATCCCGCCGGCAGGCAGGTAGGCATCTGGTATTCGGCCTGGGACAATACCATCGTAAAAATGGAAGAGGATAACCATATTGTTGTTCATACTCCCAGCCCGCCATTACAAAAGATAAGACTTCTTAGCCCCTTAAATTCGCGGCAGTAAAATACTACGGGAAGATTGGCCGTCCCATGACAAACTGGCACGGAAACTTGCAGAACTCGAACAACACCTGGAAAGTCATGATGAACAAATTCAGGAAACAAAGAAAAAGAAAATTGGTTTTGTCGTTAAAGAACGCAGCGCTGTTTATGGAAAAAGGGCAAAGGGAAGTAGAAGAAAGAAATGATACCGGTTTATTGACCTTGACGAAGAGATTGTTTACAGGGTTTATAAGGTGTCCAGAGGGCTCTTAACGGAATCAATATCTTTTTTCATGACATGAGTATATATTTCGGTGGGATGTGTTTTGCCGCCATAAAATTTTATATACTGCAATATCCAGGAACAGTAAGACTGCTCGGTACTGTATGCATAATGGTAATATCGCAAAACTTCACGAACTTGATTCATTAAACGATATTTTGGATTGGGTTTAAATTTTATCTTGATATCCATATCTTCATTATATTATTGAATAGAAAATATAATAATAGATAAAAGAGTTAAAAAATTCAAGCGAAATATTTCCGAAACTTAAACCTAATATTCAAATAAGTGGAAATATTTTCCAGATATACAGTCCTATATCATGGAAAATTTTACATTTATTAACACTGTTATTTCCTAAGGTCAGCTATGCCACACGTTGTTGAACCATTTAAAAATACTGAATTCGAAGATGCGATACACCATCTCCGAAAGGCACACCAATTTCTTATTTCACGGGCGCAGGCCACAATCATTGCATCTGATTTTGATAAATTAAAATGGGGATGTTCGGTCAAGCGCTCGATAGTAAAACTTAACGAGGGCGATGTCCCGAAATTAATAGGAAAAACAGAAGAAAAATTTGGCGAGGTGGTTAATATCGTCGCTACAGTTGAGCGGCTAATGGATGCAATCGAGTGGTTTGCAGAGCAACCACAGAATAAAGGTTATTCAATACTCGAATGCCACCCTTCAACCAGCGATGACACAAGTGGAAATGATCTGGTCATAATAGATCCTAACAATCGAATTGCGATTCGTTGCGAGGTCTGCGATGTCGTTTCATCCAATGCGGGTTCTAATAATAAAGAAAAAAAGGATATTCGAAATTTGGGGTGCAATGAATTAGTTCCTCAGGATGGAGTCAAAAGATATATTTGCACTTCCAGAGAATTTGCCTCAGCTTTAGCGAATTCAAAAAGAAAGTGGGCGGTGAAGCCATATAGATACGAACTAATTGAAACAAGAGGCAGTTCTGGTACCTGTATGCTTCTAATCCAATCCGCCTGCAATAAAAAAGTGAAATAACCACGGCTTGCACGGCGACGGCATAAAGCCGCCGCGCGTGAAGCCGAATGTTATATTTTCAAAGGATAATCGTTAAATGGAATTTATTATATCAATTTTATCGTCTATAGTTGCAGCAATACTGATTGCCTTTATCATAAAACTCTGGGGGAAAATTACTGAGATTGAATTTCAGCTTAATATATTTAAAAATAAATCCACACTAGATAAACAGGTCTGGACTTTCGGCGGAGAGGTCTTGTGCGAAGATTATACACAACTATCCGCCAAAGAAAAATCTGATATAATTCGAGCATTGTCATATGAAAATGCGACTTGTTTCCAGGATTGTGGTTTCCTCACAGATAAGTTGGAAAATATCTATCTTTTGGAAAAAAAGAGGAAGATCAAAAAACAGATTTCAAAACAGATTAAACTAAATGAAGAAAACCAAAGGAAATTACCATATGTTCAAATGGCATAAATTGAAATATAACAAATCGTTGCACCTGATATTGTTCCGCTCCGCTCCAAAATGCAGGTGAACTCAACCGTTATGTCCCACTCATGTATAGGAAAATCATGAATGAAGTAAATGCATACGGATTATCGCGAACGATTCCTAAAGAGGTCAAGAGGCAAGTCCGCCAAGAGTGCGGTTTTGGGTGCGTCGTTTGCGGACTCGCGATAGGCATGTATGAGCACATTGACCCGCCATTTAAGGATGCGAAAGAGCACGACCCTTCAAGGATTGCCTACCTATGTGGTAGTTGTCATGACAGAGTTACCAGAGGAACATGGTCGAAGCAGAAGATTGTAGAGGCCCGATCGGATCCTTGGTGCATCAGTCATCATCGCTGCCACGATTCTTTTGATATTTCTGTTCCAAATCCTGTTATTTGGGTAGGTCCCAACGAAATTATCAACATCAATAAAATCTTGAGCATTGATGACCATGTGATTTTATCAATTGAACCACCCGAGCAACAAGGAGCACCGTATTCTATTTCAGGTGAATTTTACGACAACTCGGGAAATTTACTTTTCACAATAGATAGGAATGAATGGGTGGGAAGCATCCAAACTTGGGATATTGAGACAGTTGGCCGGACTCTCACAATTAGAAAGGGGCCTGGAAAAATTGCGCTCCGTATCACTGGCTTGCCTCCAAAGGGAATAATAATTGAGCGTGCTGATATGTTTTGCCAACACGCACGGTTTACTGTCAATGAGTATCAGGCTAGGCTCCTCACTTCAAACGATGGAGGCGTTACGCTGCGTGGCCGGCGCATCGTTGGTTATGAACCAGCCACAGTACTCCTCGCTGCCTACGCCACAGGCAAAGCTACTTTAGGTGGCGGTGGTACTTTCGGCATTGAAGGTCCACCCGTTGACCTTCCAGAATTTGTCAAAGCCCGTGCGCCAATTGGCAGAAATTCGAAATGCCCTTGTGGAAGTGGTCTCAAATTCAAAAAATGCTGCGAGGGAAAACGCGACGGGAAACCGCCGCAGGGCAAGGGACCAATGCTGACCTTCGAGGGCATACCATTTAGTTGATTGCATGAAGTACATAACGAATAAGGTTAGATTGTGTGAGGAACGAACCACAATCTGAACCGTTTGTTGGACAAGCCCGTTAATGGCACGGCGCTTGCTATTAGAAAATATCTTTGGGGGGGTTGCCTTGTTTAAGCAGGGAGGTTGAAGATTGTCTGACGATTTAATTTGATATCAGTTTTCATGGGTGTTTCCAGGCTAAAAACTGGTTTTTCAGGTAAGGAATGGCCATTTTTTGAGCGTAAATCTCCGTTGCCGATAAAATCGCATTTTTCCAATTCAGTATTGTGAGCTTGAGATTACATAACGAATAATTCTCCCTTTAGATATGTTGAATTAGTCGCTGCTGACACTCGATGGCTTGGTATCATAACACCAATGATTTTCATTTTTGCTCCACAACGTTTACAGATGATTTCTGTTCTTTTTTTCAATTGCTTGAAAAATTTTACGGGATTAATCTTCAGTAAATATTGTAATAATTTAATCAGCTGTTTACTGCATGGATGCAGAAATCCATAGACTCTCGCCCTGCGAAAACCTTTAGG
>JAPVVG010000042.1 GCA_028571455.1 Desulfobacteraceae bacterium
TCCAATTAGTTCCCTCGAAGAGGGTTGACACTTTTTGCCTTTCTTCAGGAAAGGCAAAAAATATCCTGAATATCCTGTAAATCCTGTCTGATTTATAGTCTTTTATTAACGCCTGAAACGGCATAGCCTTTTCAATTCTCACCGGCAGAGCCGGTGGATTAATTTTCATTTAAAGAAATCTCCTTTATTACTTTCGAAGGGAAAATTCTGAATAGACGATTCCTCTTGGAGGAGCTTTTTGGCCAGATAATCTGGCAACTTAATTTCAATAGTTTCCATCTCATTTTCCTCCTGATCAAAAATTCTATGGATGCCCAGCTTTTCCCCGGGACATGACATAATAGTGAGTCATATGCAAAAAAACCGAACCCTGGGGATCGTTCTACGTCCCCTATTGCCCGGTATTTCTATATTGCCATGTAACCCCTGCGACCGCACCAAGAATAACGATAGGATACCAAACATATACGTGCTGGCCTAATTTACCGGGGGTCAGCACACCGATGATATTCGCAAGTATAAGAAGAAATCCGACCAAAAGCTGTCGGGAGTTCCATTTATATATCGTCTTTTGAAATCTGGAAAAGATAAAAAATATCGCAGGCGCAATAAGCATTTGATCATAGACCCAGCAATAGGGTGTCGTTACCAACGACAAAGGCAGCAGGTAGTATATTGCTGTCGTTTTTGAGAGATTACGTTTGCTCAAAAAGATAAAAAGTGTCATAAGGCTACCTGCAATAATCGTTGGTATAAACCTCAAAATGACGCTATGCTTTTGAAACATACCTTGAAAGAAAGATCCAAGAGTCGGACTTTTCCAATATACCGGCGGTGACGTTGTTGAATGAAAAAAGTAGGTTAAAATCTTTGGATTATAAAGAACCGGAAAGACAAGCAATAAAGCAATCCCAGAAATCATGCCTAAGAGTGTTTTCCACTCTTTTTCACGGATACTGATAATAAAGATATAAATATAAAGTAAATATAATAAATGAGGCTTCAGAAATGTAACTGACAAGCATATTCCCCCAAAAAAATTATTCGCAACCCCCCTGTTTCCTCGATTGAAACAAATGAGTGATAGAACTAAACCAAATAACAATAACGGGCTGAGCTGTCCGAAATAAAAAGAAGTATAAAAGGGGAAAAAGGTCAGAAAGAAAAAAGCTAATCCAAATTTTACTGTCCGGCTTTCTTTTCTTATGGATTCAAACAAGTTATAACACAGCACACAGCTTTCGAGTGAAAGGGCAAACATTATACTTAACCAAAGATATACTGACAATTTAAATGATAAAAGACCCATCGGAAACACTAATGATAGTAACATTGGAGGGGTGTAAAAGATGATCGGTATGTGGATGGGTTCGCCATTCCATGTTTTCTGTTGCAGATCCGCAAGGAGTGTTTTATCGTAAGGATTAAGTCCTGTTAAGAAGAGTTGGGCAGCCGATCGATATTGCAAAACATCTTTAGATCCAACATTATACATATATGATGGTGCAGTATGATCGATTGCAGTCCAAAGGAAAAAGAAAATTGAAGCAGCAACAATAATTCTGGCAAAAGAGCGAGAAATAGCAGCTACTGTAATCATATAGGCAGTAGACCGTTTAGGTATAGGAACAAAAATACACATAGCAAAAAAGCTATAACTGCGCCCCACCCCTCTTTTATTTTGTACCCGATAAAGATCATAGCTATTACTGCCAACATAACAAGAACTATTCGTGAAATGAACTCAAAAGAGAAAGCAGGTTCTTCTCCCATTCCTAATAATCCAATATATTCCAAAAACATAATTTCCCCCTAAGCTTCTTTTGCCGAGCCTCACTGGTTTAACATTTTCTCTGGAGACGTCAATGCCTGACCTATCAGCACCGCGAGCGGAGAGAGTATCAGCGGCAGATAGGAAGTCCAGCAGGTTGGAACAACACCGCGGCACATCCCATAGCGGAAAGCTGAAGTGCCATTGGTGGGCGGCGAAGTAGCCACCCGGAGAGAAGAGGGGCAACACATCCAGAGAACATGAGCCAGGCCCGTGCCCAATAAGGTAAAACACCGCAATTGATTGACTTACGTACTAAACCTTCAATTACCGAAAAGTGAAAATTTCTATCAGCTATCCTGATTATTTTCATTAATATAGAAAAAATTCTAAGAGAGCAAGTCATGTTTTAAAATAGCTATTACGGTCAGAGAGTTTAACAGGAATTGCCGTTTTAAGTTATTATCCCAGGAACTATATAGACTAATTCTGCCATTTATAGTATATTCAATATATTTAAAAAAACAAATGTACGCAAATTTAAACCGGAAGTGCAATATCAGTTTAGAAAACATGCGATCCGCCACCGACTTTGGCGGAGGCAAAAGGGGGCGGTTGGCAAAGGTCTCTCGGGGGAATATGGATCCTATATGGATTTACCTTACTGGAATATTACAAGAAAAAGGTTGGTGGAATTTATCGCATTAATATTTAAGAGTCCACTTTTGATCTTTAATCTGTTCGTTAAAGCTCTTTTTTATTTGATGCACATGTGTTACTGAAGTATTAAAATAACTTTCTCAATATCATTCAAGCAAGGCCTTTCTAAATATAGAACACAGCAGCAAGATTGATATGTGAATGTAACTAAAGAAAAGAGGGGAATAACAATGAAAGTTCTAAGCGGCTTTAAAAATGTATTGATATTAGCTGTAATTTTAATTTTTTGGCCGATTCGGAAAACGCACGCATATATCGATCCAGGTACCGGTAGTTATATCATCCAAGTTATGATTGGAGGGTTATTGGGAGCAGCCTTTGCGCTGAAAGTTTATTGGAAAAAAGTTAAGGCTTATTTTTCAAACTTATTCTCGAAACGCACAAAGAATGATAAACATGAAAATTGATGGCAATGTTCCAGGTTCCTTTCGAGACCCAAGCGGCTTCCTTTTTTATAAAAATGGAGAAATTTATCGTCAAGTAAATATAAGTTACAAAGAAAATTATGATCTCTTGATGAGTTCTGGCCTCTATGAATCTCTAATAAATGCTAACTTATTGATTCCTCATATTGAAATAGATGCTAAGAACAAACTGTCTGGCAAAGCTTATAAAGTTATCCAACCAAAATTTATACCATTTGTGTCATATCCATACGAATGGAGTTTTAGTCAGCTAAAACATGCTGCATTGACTACTCTTGAGATTCAAAAGAAGTCTCTGCTGTTCGGAATGTCTCTAAAAGACTCAAGCGCATACAATATTCAGTTTAGAAAAGGGAGGCCTGTATTGATCGATAGTCTCTCTTTTGAAAAATACCGCGAGATGGAGCCGTGGGTAGCTTATCGGCAGTTCTGTCAGCATTTTCTTGCCCCCCTGGTGCTGATGAGCTACAGAGATATTAGGTTAAATCAATTGCTTCGTATATACATTGACGGAGTTCCACTCGATTTAGCAAGTTCGTTGTTGCCGTTTAGCACCCGCTTTAAATTTTCTCTACTTTCTCATATTCATCTTCATTCTAAAAGTCAAAAACACTTTGCGAAGAAAACTATAAAAAAAGCTGACCGTAAAGTAACAAAACTTGCGTTACTTGGCATAATTGACAGCCTGGAATCCACGATTAAGAAACTTAAATGGAATCCCAAAGGCACTGAATGGGCTGATTATTATGATGATATAAACTACTCAAGTGAAGCACTTGAGCACAAACTGAAGGTGGTGGCAGAATTTCTGGAACAGGTTAATCCCAAAAATGTTTGGGATTTGGGTTCGAATTTAGGGATGTTCAGCCGAATAGCAGCTGAAAAAGGAATAGATGTGATTTCTTTTGATATTGATCCAGCGGCTGTTGAAAAAAATCATCTTGAATGTGTCACTAAAAAAGAAGAAAAAATCCTTCCATTAATAATCGATTTAACCAATCCAAGCCCAGGTATCGGTTGGGAAAACCGGGAAATTATGTCGCTGCTGGACCGTGGACCGGTTGAATTGGCATTTGCCTTGGCATTGGTTCATCACTTGGCAATATCTAATAATCTGCCGCTTAATAGAATAGCTTCTTTTTTATGCGGAATATGTAGCTGGCTCGTTATCGAATTTATTCCAAAAAACGATTCTCAGGTCAAAAGGCTTTTAGCGACCAGAGAGGATATTTTCTCCAATTATACACAGAAAATGTTTGAATTAGAATTCAAGAAATTTTTTACGATCAAAAACTCCATAAAAGTCAAAGATTCTAAAAGAACACTATACCTAA
>JAPVVG010000043.1 GCA_028571455.1 Desulfobacteraceae bacterium
CCACGGTTCATTACATGATACCATGCTCCGGGATATTCTATTCTAAGTGGACGTGACATATTATAATATATAACATTTTATCTGACATGACTCAATAGTAGACTTGACCCCATTTGACTCAATAGTAGACTTGACCCCATTTGACAACCGGCTTGCATAACCTGCCGCAGGTTGCGGGGCACAGATTTTCATAAACCAAAAGGGCTCCTCATAAGAATTTGTGGGTGATAAAACTTAAAAAACCGTACAGCCCCTGCGACCAGGTTGCTGCAATGGTTATGTGATTTTTAGTTTATTGATATTCCTTATGTTAAAAATCAACAAGTTCCTTTTCTGCTTCCGGATAAATATCATCTATCTTTTGTTTAATATCTATGGTTTTACTCAAAGCAGTAACGATGCGGCAATAGTGTGGTGCATCATCCATGATTCTGCCTTTGCGGTCTTTGAGATATTTATGTAACACCTGATAGCCGCCGATGTGGTAGTTCCAGACTTCCGGCGCGATGCCTTCAAAATATTTATCCTTATTGATATAAACGCGCTGCTCGTCTTCTTTATAGATAATCTTTTCAACCCGGTCATTATCGCTGCTGCCCCGGTATTTGGCAACCGGCGGAGAGAGCGCCGGACTTTTGAGCAGGTGCAGATCAGCCAGTTCCTTGCCAAGTTCGCCCATTTTCTTGAACAGGTTGTAATCGGCTGTAAAAGGAACGCGGGGAAAATCAATCTTTAAAAATTCGGCGTAGGTTTTGCGGTAAATATTGCTGTAAAATACGCCGTAGATGTAATAGAGAATATCTTCCGGTGTGGGGTTCTGACCATAGACTGCCGATAATTTTTCAAACAGGCACTGGGGAATATTCGGTTCTTTTTCGGTTTGATGCTGGTTGAAAAGGTCTTTTTTGTTCTTATCTGGGTATATGTATAAAGGATAGATGTAAGTTCTTTCTTTTGTTTTATTAGAGATTAAGGAATCATCAACCAGGTTTTCAGAAACCAACGCATGAATCCATTTAGTGGATGAAATTTGTCTACATGTTAATAAACCGATATTTTCTTCCAGCATGTGACGCATGACCTCACGACGGGTTCTAAATACAATATTATCCTGATAATAAATATGCCGAACATCAAAAGGGCGATACAGAATTGTTGAAAAATATTTTCCCCAATCATCAACTTTTTCAAATTGTTTTCTTTGTTCAGTTAGTTTCCATTGATAATTATCTTTTAGTTTTAAACCATCTCTAATCACTTCGTCAGGCAGATTTTTATTTCGAAACATCATAATTTTATTTTTTAGAGAATTCTTTTCAAAATTAATTGCTAATTTATCTCGTGCTGTAACAATGCCGGTTACGTTAACCGGAAATATTTCATTAATTCTTTTCCATTCTAAATATTTTTGAATATGTGAAGTATTTCTGGGAATAAAGAAATACCAGGGTGAAGCAGGTTTAATTTCATTATAATTTTTTTCATTAAACTCATTGCTATACAGCCAGTCATATTTTTCTTCTCGTAATCCATATTTATCCAAATGAAATACTTTCGGCTCTTTGGCTTCTTTATTTCTTACAAACAGAGCAATAGCCACACCCTGGCGAATATCAAACACATTTTCATCTTTACCGCCAACTGGTGTGGTCTCTTTTTTCAGGCTGTTGCCGTGCAGATCGAGAATATAAATCTCATCGAAGGTTTTCATCAGACTCTGGCGCATGCCGCGAAAGGTAGGATTGTCGAGATAACCGTGATTGGTAATCATGCCTACAATGCCAAAGCCGGATGTCTGGATTTTCCACTGGGCAAAACGCAGGAATTTTACATAATCATCCTGTAACCATAGCTTTTTCTCGCCAAGGGGTTGACCATCCACTTTATAATAACTTTGTGTGCCGTCAATATCTTCTTTAAGTAAACGTTCTGTCCATTCATTAATGTTAGCGGAAATACCGCTGTAAGGCGGATTGCCCAAGATTACCCCTGATTCGCCATCAAAAAAAGTAAAAAACCTCGTTGACCCTGTAAAATCAGGATGATAGAGTCATTTTACCAAACAAAAACTATCATCAACGAGGTGTAATAACTATGACACAAGGCATTCTTCCTTTCAAGTATGAAACTGAAAAAAACACAACAGGAATGACGGCACTGGCTGGTCTTCCAGTGTATCTGGATTTGGCCAGGGTAATAGGGTTAAGTAAATCGATAGAAAAACATTTAAAAGTTCGGACAGGCGGACAGGGCTGG
>JAPVVG010000044.1 GCA_028571455.1 Desulfobacteraceae bacterium
CTTGAAAAGGAAATAAGTGAATTCCTGACTAAAAAGTTCGGAAATAATGTTAAAATTGTATCTCCAATAGTTGTTCCTCAGACAGTCACAACGGAGAAGGAAGGAAAAAAGCCAAAAAAGAAAAAAAGACTGGATTTTAACTTAAAACCTGAAGATCTTATCTCACACCTTGATCAATATATTGTTAAGCAGGATAAAGCCAAGGCCATTCTATCTACAAAAATTTGCACCCACTTTAATCGTATCAAGCACGCACAAGATTCTCCGGAAAACGTCAACGAAATAGTCGGCGGCATCAAGAATAATGTTCTTATGATCGGGCCTACCGGTGTCGGCAAGACATACATGATTAAACTTATTGCAAAAAAAATCGGCGTTCCATTTATCAAAGGAGATGCAACAAAATTCAGCGAAACAGGTTATGTTGGAGGGGATGTAGAGGATCTGGTTCGGGATCTGGTCAGAGAGACTAACGATGATATTGAACTCGCTCAATACGGCATAATATATGTAGATGAATTAGACAAAATTGCATCAAGCCGCAACCTGATAGGGGCTGATGTGTCACGAACAGGCGTGCAGCGTGCTCTGCTAAAACCAATGGAAGAAACCGATATTGATTTAAAGGTTCCGCACGATCCTATTTCGATGCTTCAGGAAATCGAACGATATCGCAAAACAGGCAAACGTGACAAGCGTACCATAAATACCAAAAGCATTCTCTTTATCATGAGCGGGGCATTCAGCGATCTGGCCAGGATAATTAAAAAGCGTGTAGCCGAGCAGGGCATCGGTTTTGGCGCTCATATTACAAGCCCCAAGGAACAAACCGGAATTTTGCAGCAGGTAACACCTGAAGACCTGATAAAATACGGGTTTGAGTCCGAATTCGTGGGACGCCTGCCTGTAAAGGCTGTTTTTGAAAAATTGACCGAGGAAGACCTTTACGAAATTTTAAAAAATCCCAACAACCCAATAATTCTTGAAAAAAAACTTGATTTTGCTGCATATGGCATTGAGGTTAAGTTCGAAGATGAAGCGCTCCGCATTTTATCAAAACGGGCTTTTGACGAAAACACAGGAGCAAGAGGTCTGGTAAGCGTTTTTGAAATGGCCCTGCTTTTGTTCGAAAAAAAATTGCCATCGACCAATATTAAAAAATTACCTGTAACTGCTTTTGTTATTGAACAACCTGAAAAAGCGCTTGAAACTCTTTTATCGCCTTTAAACGAAGAAGAGTTAATTGCAAGCTTTAACGAGCTTGCAGGCAAGGAAAAAGAGTCTGTTAAAGAATATGTGCAAACAAACAGGCAAAGGTTGAGTAAAAGATACAATCTGACCATGACCCCTGAACGTATAGATATCGTCGCCTCTTTTTACTGCAAACATATAATGGACATTGGACACGTTGTTGAAAAGATAAAAACTTTTTATAATGAAATTAAAAAAATAGAATCATTCTTTTTTCAAAATAGCGATATTAATATAGTTATGGAAGAAGATGCTGTTGACTTTATTATTAAACAGTTTATTAATTCCGGCATTAAACTTGAAGAATTCTACCAGCAGTTGATAATCGATTTTGAATTAGGGTTTAAACTTATTAGAGAAAAAACCGGGAAAAACCGTTTCTTCATTACAAAACAGGCCCTTTTAGGGCCGGAGTCTTTTATAAGCAATCTCATTAAAGACGAACTTAAAAAATGATTGGAATATCAAAACTTTACTGCGGAACAGTCGAGCCATCGGACGCTCTTCGTTATGGGCGTATGTCATCGCGCCTACCTTCCCATCTTCTACAATTTTCCAAAGATAAACGACCGGTAGTTGTATGGAACATTACAAGACGATGCAATTTAAAATGTGTGCATTGCTATGCGCACGCTAAGGATCTCTCCTTCGAGAACGAACTTTCCACAAAAGAGGGGAAAATTCTGCTGGATGATCTTGCGCAATTCGGCGTGCCTGTAATCTTATTTTCAGGCGGAGAACCGACTATCAGAAAGGATCTGCCTGAACTTGCAGCCTATGCTGTCAGCAAAGGAATGCGGGCCGTAATATCTACAAACGGCACTCTTATATCGCAGAAAATGGCGCGCATACTAAAGGATATCGGTCTTTCATACGTAGGCATCAGCATTGATGGAATGGAAGAGATTAACGACCGTTTTAGAGGAGTTAAAGGGGCTTTTAATGCTGCCCTGCAAGGAATTAAAAATTGTAAAGATGCTGGAATTAAGGTGGGGCTTCGTTTTACAATCAACCAATTCAATGTAAATGAAATTCCAAACATATTCAAGCTGCTTGAAGATGTGGATATTCCAAGGGCATGCTTCTACCATCTTGTTTATGCGGGACGTGGAGCAGATCTTATTAAAGACGATTTATCCCATGATGAAACCAGGTCAACTGTTGATTTAATAATGGATCTTACAAAAAGATTGCATGACAAGGGAAAACCAAAAGAAATATTAACCGTTGACAATCATGCTGACGGTCCATACCTGTACTTAAGGCTTCTTAAAGAAAATCCCGAGCGGGCCAAGGATGTCCTTGAACTTCTCAAAATGAATGAAGGAAACAGCTCAGGAATAGGAATCGGCTGTATTAGCTGGGACGGTGAGGTTTATGCAGATCAATTCTGGCGTCATTACAGTTTTGGGAACATCAAGAAACGTCCCTTTTCGCAAATCTGGACAGACACCTCGGAACCGCTTATGAAAAAGCTTAAAGAAAAGAAAAAACATGTAACAGGCAAATGCGCAACCTGCCGCTGGCTTGATATTTGCGCAGGAAATTTCAGGGTTCGGGCTGAAGCCTTAGGCGATCTCTGGATGCCTGATCCCGCATGCTATCTTACAGATGAAGAAATTTCCTGAATAACAAAGGTAGGATATATGCTATTCCCGGATTACAGACCAAGACGTTTGCGGCAAAACGAGGCTTTTCGCCGTATGATTCGCGAGACGACCCTCTCGATAGACGACCTTATCCTCCCGCTTTTTGTTATTGACGGCACAGAAGTTAAAAACCCGATACAATCAATGCCCGGTCATTATCAGTTATCAATAGACAATCTTGTTAAAACAGCAAAAAAAGCTTATAAGCTCGGCATACCGGCTATTATGCTTTTTGGAATCCCTGACAGAAAAGATCCGCTTGGAACCAGCGCTTATGCAAAAAACGGTATTGTTCAAAAAGCAACAAAAGAGCTGAAAAACAAAATACCGGAACTTGTTGTAATAACCGACGTCTGCCTGTGCCAATACACAGATCACGGCCATTGCGGTATTGTGAACGGGCGGATCATAGATAATGACGCAACCCTTGATATTCTTGCCCGAATTGCTTTGTCTCATGCAAGGGCAGGCGCCGATATGGTGGCTCCTTCAGACATGATGGACGGCCGTGTTGCTGAAATCCGCAATATTCTGGATGAAAACAATTTCAGTAATATCCCAATAATGTCATACTCAGCCAAATATTGTTCGGCTTACTACGGACCGTTTCGCCAGGCAGCCGACTCAGCCCCTAAATTCGGGGATCGCAAAACATATCAAATGGACCCCGCAAATGCTATCGAAGCAATCCGGGAAGTTACAATGGATATTGAAGAAGGGGCGGATATAATAATGATAAAGCCGGCCCTTCCCTATCTCGATATTATCTGCCGCATCCGGGATGAAATTGATCTCCCTGTTGCCGCATATAATGTCAGCGGCGAGTATGCAATGATAAAGGCTGCTGATAAAATGGGATGGATAGACGGCAAAAAGGTAATGATGGAGACGCTCATCTCGATCAAAAGAGCCGGCGCCGACATGATACTGACCTATTTTGCCATTGAAGCCGCAAAAGAACTGATTAAAAGATGAACATTCATTTTTTAAAACAACCCTGTATGGCATAAATGCAACCTGTGAACGGTTACAAAATAACTTATCATGACAAAAAAATTAAATCATACATCGACCCCAAAGCCCCATCAATACGCTGAAAATAAAGAGGCTGACTTGCGCCTTATCGCATGGGAAACTACGCGCAACTGCAATCTCTCCTGCAAGCACTGCCGCGCATCTGCAACAAAAGGTCCATATAGCGGAGAGCTTGATACTCAGGCTTGTATCCAACTTTTGGATCAGATAGCAAAGCTTGGAAAACCTATAATTATTCTTACAGGCGGAGAACCTCTTTTACGCCCCGATATATTTGAGCTTGCAAGCTACGGCAATGATAAAGGGCTCAGGATGGTTATGGCTCCCAATGGAACTCTGATAACAAAATCCAATGCAAAACAGA
>JAPVVG010000045.1 GCA_028571455.1 Desulfobacteraceae bacterium
AACTTCACAGCAGTTCTCTCTTTATCCTTTACAGCTTCAATTTCGGAATAATCGCCATGGTCAAAGGTCATTGCAAGCCTTGAACAAAAATCAGAATGCATTTTGTAAAACTCTTTATTATCAATCAGCTCAATTTCACAGGCAAAACCGGAAAGATTTTCATAGAAGTCGGTTCTGAGTTTTTTCCCAAAGGCCAGTATCAATTCTTTGGATAGAGCTGGATCGGTTTCAAAGTACATAATATCTTCTACCCGCTTTAACCAGATATTATCTGTTTGCCCGGCTTTGTTCATAAAATCGGAATAAAGGGCTGTTCCTGGAAATATATCAAGTATATAAAAAATAATGCTCAGCGGTTTTATCTCATGAATCAGATCAATGGTTTCCTGAATCGTATCCCAGTTTTCTCCAGGGCAACCGTAAATAAAATAGGCGCGTGCCATGATTCCGTATTTTGTTGCAAGGGCAAACGCATTTTTGATTTGCTCGGTCTTTATATTTTTATTGAGCAGGTTTCGAATCTTTTCAGAGCCGCTCTCAACGCCGAAACTTATCTGGATACAGCCGGCCTTTCTCATCCAGTATAAAATTTCTTCGCTGATATAATTAACGCGAGATATCGCCGCCCAGACTATTTTAAGGTTTCTTTCCAGGATCTTTTTGCAAATTTCAATCACCAGGTCTTTTTTATAGGTAAAGGTATCGTCTGAAACATAAAAAAAGGTTACCCCTTTTTTATTGAGAAGTTCGACTTGATTTACAAAGTAGTCAGGAGAATGGAACCTGACCTTATGCCCCCAAAACTTTGGCGATCCGCAGAAAGTGCAGTTTCCGGGACATCCCCGGGTCAAAGCAACATGTTGATATTTAAAATATTTTGCAGGAATGGGCAATTTGTCGAGGTTCTGAATTTTATCAGCGGGTTTGGTCTTAACTGCCTTGCCGCGTTTTCTGAAAGCGATTCCATTAATATTTTTTATATTTTTATGTCTGGTCTTACCAGAACGATCCTTTTCAAAGCATTTAATCAGGCTTAAAAAAGTGTATTCACCTTCTCCTATTACGGCAAAATCAATCTCTTTAAAATGTGTTAAAAGATGGTTCCATAAAAATGTGGCGCCGACCCCTCCTAAAACAATTTTTACATTTGGATTAAGCTGTTTCGCAATCCGGGCAATTTCTATGGCGCCCCAGCGGTTTGCATGCACTATGGAAAGACCGATCACATCCGGCTTCTTCTCAACAAAGGTCTCTTTAATTCTTTGAGGTGTTTTATTAATATTATACCAGTTCAGTATTTCAACATCATAATTATTTTCCTTTAGAAAAGCGCCGATATAATAAACCCCAATCGGCACAATACTAACATCTTCTTCATGAAGCCTGTCTTCAAGGCAATACGGATATATGAGTAGTATTTTCATTTTTGGCAAAATGAGACCTTTGAAAATTGAATATTTTTCATCTATATCTTATTAGAAGATAAGGTCAACGCAAAAATAAAGCAGATTTGGATACATCTTTTTTAATTTTCCAAATTCTTCTCTATTTATTATTTGACAGATCAGCGTAAAAATATTAGACTGGTTTAAATCTAGTCTGAGAGGTGATATTATGGAAACAGTCGGTGCATACGAAGCCAAAACACATCTTCCAAAACTACTCAAACGTGTAATCAAAGGAGAACGAATAACTATTACAAAACATGGGATTCCAGTAGCTGTTTTGCAACCTCCTGAATCTTTACGAAAGACAGAACCTAAACAAGTCATTGTTGAACTGCGTAAGTTCCGTGCTAAACATTGTCTTAAAGGGCTTTCTCTTCGTGAAATGATTGAGGAAGGGAGGCCATAGATGAGTGAAAATTTTGTCATTGATAATTCTGTGGTTATGGCGTGGTGTTTTGAGGACGAAACAAGCCAATACGCTGATGCCATTCTGGACAAACTGGAGGTGTCCACAGCGATCGTACCGTCAATTTGGCCTTTAGAAGTTGGAAACGTACTATTGGTCGCTGAACGTAAGAAACGCCTGAGCGAGTCTGACAGCGCACGATTTATTGCCTTGCTAACCGAACTTCCGATAACGATTGAACAGGAACTGCCAGGAAGGATGTTGAAGGAAATTTTGGCTTTGGCACGGGAGCACCAACTTTCAAGTTACGATGCCTCATATTTAGATCTCGCAATGAGGAAAGGACTACCTATCGCTACTTTGGATAATGGCTTGGTAGCAGCAGCTGAAAGGAGTCAAACTCCGATTGTAGAGGATAACTTGAAGTGACCCCTTCGTAATTCTGCCACTCCTGTGGCGTGATTCGATATTCAATGTTTTGGGACGATTATAAGAACTCTTAGTGGTGGCGCCGGTGTTAAGGGCTCGACAAAAAATAACTTTACATTTCAGGCGCCGATGCATCCCGCCTGACTGCGTTGCGAAAATTCTGAACATGCTTGATATTCATGCTTTTTCGCGCCTTGTCAGCCGAGCGCCTCAACACCTGAAATTGCGAACTTATTTTTTGCCGAACCCTAAGTGTGTACAAGAACCAGTGAGGGGGAAAGGTCTTTGAATAATAGAGTATTTATTATCGGAGGATGCAGGAGCGGTAAGAGCAGGTATGCACTTGAACTTGCAGATCGGGCTTTTGGAAAGAGAAGAATCTTTATAGCGACATGCATACCTTGTGATGATGAGATAAAAGAAAGGATTATGCGCCATCAAAAAGAGAGAGGCCAAAACTGGTTGACCCTGGAAGTCCCTGTTCGGCTGCCTGAAACAATAATTGAAAAAAGCAGGGAAGCGGATGTAATCCTTATCGACTGTCTGACGCTCTGGATCAGCAACCTTTTTTTAGAAAACGATGATCAGGAAAAGCTTGCCGGACATGTTGAGAGGTTGCTAAAATCACTTGAGAATGCGCTATGTCCGATTATTATGGTTTCAAACGAAGTCGGAACCGGTATTGTGCCGGAAACAAGACTTGGCAGGCTGTTCAGAGACGTTGCCGGCTTTGCCAACCAGAAGATAGCGGCATGTTCCGATGTTGTTATATGGATGGTAGCCGGTATCCCTGTAAAGATAAGATAAATAATGAAAAGCCTCATAGCGGCAATACAATTTTTAACAATTCTACCTCTTGGAAAGCCGAAAATATTCGATCCTAAAGGGATGATCCCCTTCTTTCCGATCGTTGGTCTTATCCTGGGCGGACTGGTTTTGATCTTTGATCGGGCTGCTATGCGATTGTGGTCTGAGCCCGTTGTCGCCATGCTTGATGTAATTCTGCTTGTTGTTTTAACTGGAGCCTTCCATCTGGACGGTCTTGGTGATGCGGCTGACGGTCTCTTAGGACACAGGTCAAAGGAAGAGGCGCTTGCTGTTATGAAAGACAGCAGAATCGGCGTGATGGGACTTGTCGTAATTGTCTGTGGATTGTCGATAAAATGGTGCGGCATCATGGAACTACACGCCCACCGGAGCCTGCTGCTCGTTATTATACCAGCCTACGCAAGGGGAAGCATTTTATTCGGCATAAGGTTTCTTAAGTATGGGAGGCCTGAAGGCGGAACAGGCCATGATCTTTTTAGCGATTCATTAAAGATCAGCACTTTTTGGGGATTGCTGATACCTGTAGCCCTTTCCTTTCTGTTAGGATGGAGAGGAGTCCTGTTAAACCTGACTTTTATTATCATAACAGCAGCAATCCTACTTTATTACAAAAAGCGGATTGGATGCATTACAGGCGATATGTTAGGGGCGATGACCGAAGTTTTAGAATCAACACTTTTTTTAATGGTTATAGCGGGAAGCGCCCTGTGTTAAACTATCACGCCGAAATTCCTGTTCTTCCAAAGTCATACAAGAGAGTTTATCCATTTAAAATAGGAACCACGTCATTTATATACCCTGACAATTATTTGCCTAATGTTAAAATGCTTGGCCCCTATCTGGATGAAATCGAACTTCTATTGTTTGAAAGCGCTTATGACAGTCTTCCTTCAAAGCAGGAGATAAAAGATCTTTCCATGCTTGCAAAGGAATTCGATATTACATACGATATTCATCTGCCTCTGGATATTTATCTGGGAGATAAAAATCCAGCAGTCCGGCGCCACGCGATTGATATTATTAAACAGGTCATTGATCTTACCATTCCTCTTTCCCCATCCATCTTTACTCTCCATTTTTCATATAATGAAGATTCCAGCGATAAAGATATTGTAAATAAATGGCAGGAACGTATTTATGAGAGCATGGACAAGTTGCTCTCAACCGGAATAAAAAGCAGATCAATAGCAATTGAAAAC
>JAPVVG010000046.1 GCA_028571455.1 Desulfobacteraceae bacterium
AGGATGTGCTTGATCGGGACATTGAACGAAGGCTTGCTTTTGTAAATCAGACCCAGAAAATCACAGAACAATCGCCTCTCGTTGCCCGGCTGAAATCCAGAGGATTGATCTGATTATGCTTGCGCTCTATATGGATCATCATGTGCCGCGAGCTATAACCGAGGGACTTCGCTTACGTGGCATAGATGTCATTACAGCCTATGAAGACGGTGCAGGTGACATGGAAGACTCGGCATTATTGGATCGAGCCACTGAATTGGGTCGAGTACTTTTCACTCAAGATGATGATCTCCTCGCCGAAGCAACCAGACGACAAAAAGAAGGAGTTACTTTTGGCGGGGTGATCTATTCCCACCAACTGCAATTATTAAAGGCGGCCCTTTGGAGGATAAAATCGCATCTTGCGAATCTTTCTGGGATAAAGACGGAGCTCAGTTTCTCATTTCCACCTCGGCAGGAGGTGAAGGAATCAATCTTCAGGTTTGTCGAATTCTCTTCAATTATGATCTTCCCTGGAATCCCATGGCGGTTGAGCAGCGTATTGGCCGGATTCATAGATATGGCCAAACAGAAACTGTCCAAGTTTACCACCTCGTTGCAGAAGAAACCATAGAAGAAAAGGTTTATGCAATTCTCGATGAAAAACTTTTTGAGATAGCAATGACCATTGGTAAAATAGACCCTGTAACTGGCAGTGTGAGTGAAGATTTTCGGTCGGAAATACTTGGATTTTTAGGATCAAGCACAAATTATACGTCCCTATACAGGGAGGCTCTTTTATATCGAAACTATGAAAGAACTGAACAAGAAATCGTCGAAGCTATCCAGGTAGCGAAATATGCAAGCGAGGCCCTTCGACAACTCACTCAGGACATTTCAACCTTCAATTTGGAATACTACAGGGAACTGGAAGGGAAATTTACACTGGAAAATCTGAAACGATTTACGGAAAAGGCGATCCTGGGATTAGGAGGAAGCTTCATCCCCTCTGGGGATATTATTCAAATCACTGTTCCTCCGGCTTTAAAAAAATATCCTGACGTGGCATCCCGTTATGAATCAGGAAGCGAAAATCCGTTCAAATTACGATGGGGTTATCAATGTCCGATACAAGTGCGTTGGCATTCAAGCGATCAATTAATTAATCGAACGGGCAGCGCTGGAAGGACGGCAAAGATTGATCTTGACGAATACATTTCAAGGCTTGAAAGCGAAGGAAAGCAAGACCGTGTTGAGAAGCTAAGGAAGCTGTTGAGATTGAAGTTGAGAGAATAAAACAAGGTTTGAGGATTACCCGATTTGAAACAAAAATACTGGATAAACAGGAAAAGCGCTTAAAAGGGCTTGACGGGCTTGCGATGCTGCTTGTGGATGTTGATTATGACGGTAAGATTTTTGATATGGACAGAACCGTATTTGCCAAAGATATTGCTGATAACAGCATGATTAAAATGACCGTTTTGACGGAAAGCGTCGCGGTTATAGCTATCGACAAACACGGCAGCGAGAGCAAGGTGTTTATAATATGAGAATAACGAATGAAATCCCCCTCACCCTGACCCTCTCCCCCAATGGAGAGGGAAATAAACGGTGTGAAACTATTTATCTGAAAATCTATAGCAAAGTACAAAGATTCGGAAAGGACAAATTACATTATCCAAAACTGGATGAGAAGCCGAAGCACAATTGAATTTATCGGCTTATGGGAGCTGTTGCACAATCCAGATTTTAAAGGCATCGAATTCGATGCCTTTAAAAATGAAGCTGGCTCAAATTTCTTTCCCTGAAATTCCCTCGCCCCTTGGGGAGAGGGTTAGGGTGAGGGGTGAAACAATGAAGCATCTTGCCAGAAAACTTAGAAAGAATATGACTGATGCCGAAAGACTATTATGGCGGCATCTTCGTAATCGTGAACTCGGTGGATATAAATTTCGTCGGCAACGCCCTGTTGGTCCGTATATACTTGATTTTGTCTGTTTAGAGAAAAAACTTGTTGTTGAAATTGATGGCGGCCAGCATGCCGGACAAATAGAATTGGATGCTGAGCGATCTGATTATTTGAAGGAGAAAGGATACAGGGTCATGCGCTTCTGGAATAATGAAGTTTTGAAAGAAACAGAGTCTGTTTTGACTGTGATTCTTTCTTCTCTGGATGGGAATGTTACTGCCCTCTCACCCTCATCCCCCCTCACCCCGGCCCTCTCCCCAAGGGGAGAGGGAGAATAAGCGTAGGCCTTCTTCACTTGATGGAAAAGGGAGGATGAGTGCGAAGGCCGGAAAAATATCAAAGTGAGTTAAAATGGCGAAAAGATCCAAAAGACAAAAAGCGATCAAGAGATTGAATTTGTCCGACCACACTCTGGATATAAATATCCGGAGGTGCAATTACAACAAGTTCAGTTTTTCAGAAATAGAGGACTATGTCCATGATCTGGTTGGATCGCGCGACTACGAGTATGATGCCATAAAACAGATCATGATTTATCTATGGGGCGGCAGTTACAAGAGCATTTCTGAACTTGGAAGAGAAAATTACAAGCAAAAATTGCAGATTCAGCAGCGTTTTGGAACAGAAGAAAATTTTCTCCACCAATTGCCCCTTCCTGGGCGGCTTTCAGGCGTGGTGCACATGGTTACCGGCATGGGGAAATCTTATGTGATATTTGCTATTGCCTGGCTTTCTCTTGGGTGCGCAAAGGGCTATTTTGTGGTATATGCTGTAAAAAATACAGATTGATATGATTGACAAATTATTGTAAACGTTCACGGCTTGAAACTTGAAATTGGAAAATAGAAATTAGGGAGAGATGGAACGAGTTTACGAGTTGGATGTTTACAAACTGGCAGAAGTGCTATCAGATATGGTCTGGCACGACACAGTGCAAAAGCATGAAGGCCAAATTTCCAATTTCTATTTTCTAATTTCAACGTTCCGTGAACCCTTACTAAAATACAAATGATAAAAGTGAAAGATAACCAGTGGAATATGAAGCCTGATCAGGCTAAAGCTTTGATGCTTGCTAAACGCCAATTAGCCGAGCTGGTCTTTGATGCAGTAAACCTGGAAGGCATCAATTTTACCCTGCCGGAAATCCAAACGCTATTAAATGGAGTAACAATTGGCGGACATAAGATATCTGATCAGCAAATTGCTGTAAACCAGGGTAAAGCATGGCGTACTTTATTTAAATGGATTGAAAAAGGCCGGTTTGCAGTCACGGCTGAAAAAGCATGTGAACTTCATCAAATAGCAGGCAAAGAAGAAGCTTTGGAATGTGGCAGATTCCGTTCTGGCGGGGTTACTATTGCAGGCACTGAGTATATGCCACCGGAAGCCGTTATGTTGCCTGCTTTATTTGATAATATGGTGGCTCAAGCCTATAAAATACCGGATATTTATGATCGGGCAATCTTCTTATTTCTTACGATGGCTCGATGTCAATTTTTTTATGATGTAAACAAACGCATGGGACGTTTCATTATGAACGGGATATTGTTAAGTGCTGGGTATCCTGCGATTAATCTTCCTGCCAAGAGACAGTTAGAATTTAATCAACTGATGCTGGCTTTTTACGAATCTGGTGATCAAAAGCCGATGAATTCCTTTCTGCGTTCTTGCCTGGATGAACGAATCATAAAAATCATGAAGGCCTAAGCCGGACAAGCTGGAAGCCATGCTTGTAAGGCCGTATGCATCTTTTCATTATGTTCATAAGAACAAAAGGCAACGCTAATTCATGCAAAATACCTGCCCGCCATCTGTTCGTAATGCCCTCGAGGCAGACGGGTTTGCTCAGACGAGGCAGGCGGGGAGGCATTGCGGGCAGGTAGCGGGCAGGCCCGCCCGCCTCGCCTGAGCGAAAGCCTTGAGGGGCACTGACTGCCTCCTTTGGGCGAGAGCGATGGCGGCGGGCAGGCCGGGTCTGTTGATGCAATATCACGGGCGATCCGCTTTTTATCGCCGGGGTTTAAACGATCGGCATGGCTGATGTTACATTTTGCTGATTCATTGATTATTATTTTAAGATTCTGATGATTTTGGGTTTATATGCATCTTTTTTGGCTAAATCCTTTCCTTTTGCTTTAACAAAGAAAAATGCGGCAACTAAAAATAAAAAACCAACAAGCATTGAAAATATTGATTGATCATAATTAAATATCGACGCACTTTTATCGCCGATAACCACGCCCAGGATCAGAAATAAAACCGGCACCATATAAACGAGAAAAGATACTTTTAATAATGAAGACGTTTCAAAGCTGATAGTAACCCTGTCATCGACCTTTGCCCCTGCAGCATTTATTGCTTCCACCTCCACATCATCATCACCCCCTCCCATTGTATCGCAAAAACCTTTTGCCTTGCATGTCTCACATGCGGCGGAT
>JAPVVG010000047.1 GCA_028571455.1 Desulfobacteraceae bacterium
AAGATGATCATGATAAGACAGTATTCTCGGGATGAATGGGAACTATACTGGAAAGAAAAGCTGGGCATCAAAGGCTGTTTTAATATCCAGATCGAAGGGGTTCAAATATCATGATGCCACAACTTTTGAACGTTACCAATATATTATAAATAATGGATTTAAGAAAAAACATAATTCCGAACAACGTAAAAAAAATACATCTTATCGCAATATGCGGAACAGGCATGGGCGCGCTTGCCTGTATGTTAAGGGATCTTGGTTTTGAAGTCACCGGCTCGGATCAAAAAATATATCCCCCAATGAGTGATTTTCTTTTTAGCAGGCGCATAAAGGTTATTGAGGGTTTTAATGAAGATAATATTTCATATGGCCCTGACCTTGTTGTTGTCGGAAATGCCGTAACAAAGCAGAATCCAGAGGTTGTTAAAATGCAAAACATGGGGCTTTATTTCTGCTCCATGCCCCAGGCAATCAACAGGTTCATTGCAAATGGCAAAAAGAGGATAATTATTGCCGGCACTCACGGCAAAACAACCACCTCTTCTATTGCATCCTGGATTCTTTATAAAGCAGGTCTTAATCCTTCTTTTATTATCGGCGGAATTTTGAAAAATTTTAGCAGCAATTATCGTCATAGCAATGGAGAGTTTATTGTAATCGAGGGGGATGAGTACGACACCGCCTTTTTTGATAAAGGGCCGAAATTTTTACATTACGATCCTTTCATGGCTGTACTTACAGGCATTGAGTTTGATCATGCCGATATATTTAAAGATATCAACCAGGTCAGATATGCCTTTGATTCTTTTATATCCGGTATTTCTAATAAAGGGAAGTTATATGTTTTTGATCAAGATGACAACATTTCCGATCTGATCAAAGGCAAAAAATGCATTGTTGAAAAATATGGCAAAGATTCCGGCTCATACTGGCGACTTGGCGCTGTTTCCATTGAGCCGCCCTGGACCATTTTTGAGGTTTTAAAGCAAGGCATAACCTTTTCCATTTTTAAAACCAGGCTTATGGGAGAGCACAACCTGCTGAATACATTATCGGCAATAGCAATATCCGATTCTTTGATGATACCTGTTGATATTATTTCAGAGGCGCTTGAAACATTTGAAGGAATCAAGAGACGTCAGGAAGTCCGGGGGCAAAAAAGAAACGTTACTATAATTGATGATTTTGCGCATCATCCTACTGCTGTGAGGGAAACAATAAAGGCGGTTAAACCTTTTTATACTGACGGCCGGCTCGTGGCTGTTTTTGAGCCCAGAACCAACTCCAGCATGCGCAAGGTGTTTCAGGATATCTATCCACTTTCATTTGATCAGGCAGATGTTATATGTATCCGCAAGCCACCGCTGCTTGAAAAGATCCCTGTTGATGACCGTTTTTCTTCGGAAAAGCTTGTAAATGACCTGAATAATCGCGGAAAGAGCGCTCACTATTTTCCTGAAACAGAATCAATTATTGATTTTCTGGTCAAAGAGACAATGCCGGGCGATGTTATTCTGATCATGTCAAACGGCGGGTTTGATAATATTCACGAGAGGTTGCTGGACGCGTTGTGATTTTAAGAAGATGGAAGGCATTTACCGAACACTTTTAATAATAAAGGTATAGCAGTACTGCTTGATTCCTTTATAAAATAACCCCTGCTGCAGGATAGCGCCAGATTTGAGAAAGGGTTTTCTTCAACATTTACATCTATAATGATGCCCTCATGGTTTTTTACTTCCCATACTACCTGATTTGGCAAATTTGTGGTCCCTGAGGTTCCGACTATCAGCAATAGTTCCGTCTGTTCGGCAACCTCCAACGAGCTGTGATAATGATAATATTTTTCATTGTATGCTTCGTCGAACCACAAAACATGAGGTCGTGAACGTTCTCCGCAATCAGGGCACCTGAGTAGTAGTTGCTCCTCTGGTGTAAGATCTTCTCCCTTTGCTTTGCCTGAAATATCTTCCGGTAGCGGGTAAATGTTTGAAGAGCATTCATTGGCACAGCGCATATAGAAAATATTTCCATGTATCTGATAAGTGCGTGATAAACTATTGCCGGCCCGTATATGCAGGTTATCTACGTTTTGTGTGATAAGTGTAAACCGGTCATTGAAAAATCTTTCCATTTCGACAAGCGCCAGGTGACCTGGGTTGGGCAGGGCTTTTCTGCAAACACCAAGTCTATATAAATACCATTTCCACACCTCTTCAGGTTTTTGAATAAACATTGAGTATGTAGCCATCTCCTGTGGATGATATTCCCTTGAGCCGATTGTCCAGTAACCTTCTGGACCGCGAAATGTTGGGATGTTGCTTTCAGCAGAGATGCCGGCCCCGGTTAAAATAGTGATCCGTTTAGAACCCAGCGCAAAGTCTATCAGTATTTCTTTAAGATCTTTATTCATTATCTCCGATTTCCTGTCCCCAATATTATTCTTCAATAATTGGTTCCTGTCTGCGCCTGCCTGTGCGTGTTCGCACGCAGACAGGTGCAACGCACAGGCAGGTCTGATTTCTCGATGAGAGCAGCGTGGACTCATGATTCTTAAGGCTTTATACAGCGAGGGCCGTTATTCTTGGGGGAATCGACAAATTTTGAAACCTGATAAGTTCTGATTCTGGTAACATGGCCGTGCTTCAGGATCATACTTAGTTTTTCATACTCCTGAGTTGCGGGGTTAAGCCATTCTTTGATTATTTCCGGCTTAAGAATGACAGGCATTCGATCATGGATTTCCTTAATTGATTCACTTGCCTCAGTGGTAATGATTGTGCAGGAGTGATAGGCTGATTTATTATTTTCTTTCCATGTTTCCCAGAGCCCGGCAAAACCAAATAGACTGCCGGCAGCCGGAAGGCAATACCACGGCTGCTTTTCTTTCCATTCATAAAATCCATCGGCTATTATAAGGCAGCGTCTTTTTTTCAAGGCATTTCGGAAGCTTGGTTTTTCCTGTAATGTCTCGGCACGGGCATTGATAAGTCTGGAGGCTCCCGATAGATCCTTTGCCCAGGAAGGCACAAGCCCCCAATGCAGTTTTCCCAGGCGATTGTCATTCTGCTTCAGTATGCTCCCCCGGATAATTGCATATACTTCATGGCCCGGAGCTACATTGTAATTAGCCTTGATCTCACATGTTACAGTATCAATGTCAAAAACCTTTTTAAGATTATTAAGGGAGCTATATAGTGTAAATCGTCCGCACATGGCTGTTATAATATCCTGGGTAATTGGTCCCAATTCGTTGTATATGAAGGTGAACGTCTCTGAAATACTGTTTTCCACTTCTGGTTTGGGGTGGATCCCGTGGCTGCATACCTGACCGAGTCTGAACCAAATTTCTTATTTATTCTGTCAAAGGTCTGCATAACTTCTTTGGATTGTCTCCTTTTTTGATAATCAAAGAAAGTCATCTGAGAGTGGCTATCGGATGATAAATCTCTAAATATAACCCCTGCTTTTTTATACAGATAACCTTTTCTGTAAATTTCGTTAAGTCCAATGCAGGCATATTTGATAAGTTCTGAGGTGTCACTGGTTGAGAAAGGAAGCCGTATAGTTTTCATGTTAAAGTACCTTGCCCGCGTGTTGTAAGGATTTGTCATCAGGAATACCACAAGTATATTTGTCTCAAGATGGGCATTCCTTAGCTTTTCTGCCCCGTTAGATGCGTAAGCGGCTATTGCTTCACTTATATCAGCTATGTCTCCAATGGGATGTTTGAATGACCTGGATACTGTAATTTCTTTTTTAGGAGGTGGATATTGCTTAAGAGGGTAGCATGAAATTCCCTTAAGTTCCTGAAGGATTCTAACTCCTGGTATGCCCATTTCCTTTTTTATAAAGTTGTCAGAGGCATTGCGAAGTTGCAGCGCATTATTGATGCCGGCGCTTTTTAGAAGTCTGGAATAGTTTTGCCCTACACCCCAGACATTCTCCACAGATGTTATTGCAAGGGCTCTATCCTGATAAGGGGATCTGGTTAGATCCAATACGCCATCTGTGTTTTGAGACTTTTTAGCTATGCGGTTAGCGATCTTGGCAAGTGTCTTGGTTTCCGCAATACCGACAGAAACAGGGATGCCTGTCCACTTCTTTATTTTAGACCTTATAGAATATCCATAATCGGTTAAGTCGCATGTCTTGAGCCCGGACAGATCCAAAAAGGCTTCATCAATAGAATAAATTTCAACATCAGGGGTAAATTCCAGGAGAATTTCTATTACCCTTTGTGACATATCGCCATAGAGGGCATAGTTGGATGAATAAACATAAACTCCGTGTGTCTTAATCATATTCCGTATCTTGAATACAGGGATACCCATCCGGATGCCGATAGCCTTGGCCTCATTTGATCTGGCGATGACGCAGCCATCATTATTGGAAAGTACAACTACAGGTTTTCCAATAAGTTTAGGGCTAAACAGTTGCTCGCAGGAAA
>JAPVVG010000048.1 GCA_028571455.1 Desulfobacteraceae bacterium
AGAATACCGGAAGTTTGTTGCCATTGAGAATGATGAGAAAATAGTCGGTGTATTTGAACATAAGAAATGGCCGTCGGTCCTGGGGCCGGAAAGATTTATCGACTGGGTTAAGGGTAAGTACTATGCCGTGAAATCTGATCAGGAGGTTCCACAGGCTCAAGACCTTGCCCCTGAAGCTGATTCAATAATAAACGCAGTGCGTAAGTTTTATAATGTTAGCAGGGATGATCTGTATAGATCAAGAAGAGGGCGGTTTAATGAACCAAGGAACGTAGCCATATTCCTAAACCGAAAACTGAGATGCGACAGCCTAAAGGAGATAGGCCGCCGGTTTGAGATGGAAAAGTATAGCTCTATAAGCAGTGTCATCGAAAGAGTGAAGAAACAGATGCTGACGGATCGGAACCTCAAGAAACGTGCGAATAGGGTGGCTAACATGGTTAACAAGAGTCAAGAGCAGACTTGACCCCATTTTTTCTTGATTTTAATCAGCGATTTAAGATAGGCCCTTTCATTTTTATTCTCTATTTGACTGTCAATAAGTTTAAGTATTTTCCGCAAAATCTCATGATATTTTTTCTGTAAAAATTCCGATTGATTTCTGTTCATGATGGCTTCAAACATGCGATCTGAACATGGATAATACCGCTCATCTTCTTCAGTAGTAAAGACAATGAATCTTATCTGTTCAGGTGTGGAAACATGGTCGGGGTGGGTATAATAGTCAAGATGGTTTTCTATAAAAAATGCCGTAAACCAGGCATCGGTCTCAGGGCTTTTTGGGGGCAGACTTGGCCTCCTTTTTGTGTCAATATTCTTCATCTTTCAGCATCCTTGATATTGAAATTTTGGTAACCGTTATTATTAAAACCATATACCATAAAAGCTATCAATACAACAATTCGCTCTCCATGCCATCTCCTTGCGCCTGGCATAACAAAATCCACCAAATCCTGGTCAAGGTTGCTATTTAGTGGCTGAACGAAAACCCTCCAATTGACACTTTTCCTGTCATTGCGATGGAAGCATGACCGAAGCCCCGCCGTGGCGTGGCTTCGTCGTTCGTTCCTCCTCTCAAAGGCCTGAAATCTGATTCAGATAACGAAAAAGTATCTTTGAGGATTTTACGCCCTTTCCTGCTTCATATTCATTGCGTGCGTTTCTTGCAAGCTGCGTCAGGCGCTGCCTTTCTGCATCAGGACAGTTGTTTAGAATCTCCTCGATAAGCACTCTGTTTCCTTCCTTAAGTTCATCCCGCCATTTTTCAATCTTTTTAAAGGCAAGGATCTTTTGATGGTCACCTAACCTGATATTTTCAAGAGCATTCTGTATGGGTTCAGGGTCGATATCACGCATGAGTGTGCCGATGTATTGCAATTGCCTGCGCCTTGCTCCGTGACTTTTTGTTTTTCCGGCAACGATAACAGCATTATGCAAATCATCCGAAATGTCAATGCTTTCAAGCTGTTCAGACGACAGGGCTACAAGCTGTTCGCCAAGCTTTTGCAAAGCCCTGGCTTCATTTTTCTTTTGCGTTCTGCTTTTACGATCATCATCCATTTTCCAAGCCCTTAGTACATCTCGTATTTAACCAGTCTGCCGTCAAGCCCGCCTGCCTTGATCGGTTTTTTCCATGATGCTTTCAGACCGATTTTTTTTATATACCTGCGTTCTCCGAAGTAAATATAAGCAGTTGAACCTTTGCATTTCTGTTTAAGAAAATCACCGAGATCTTTGTAAAACGCTTCAATGTCCTCATCTCCCCCCATTCGAATGCCATAAGGAGGGTTTGCTACAATTACCTGCCCCTCAATGGCGGGCAACTTTCTGAAGTCAGCCCTTTCAACTCTTACATTCTTTCCGTAATGAAGCCCCATTATGTTTATCCTCGCCGCATCGACAGCTTCTTCCGACAGATCACTGCCTGCAATCAGCCCTTGCGGCAACTCCAGGATGCTTGTGTCGGCCTCGTTTTTAACCTGCTTCCAGATAGAACCGTCAAAGTCAGGCAGAAATTCAAAACCGAATTTGCTTCTAAAAATGCCCGAAGGAATGTTGCAGTATCGCATGAGCGCTTCGCACAAAAGTGTTCCCGAACCGCACATAGGATCATATAAAGGGACAGACCCGTTCCATTCTGTAAATCGGATAATCGCTGCCGCGACAGTTTCCTGCATGGGCGCTAATACTGTCTCCTCTCTGTATCCTCTTCTGTGAAGCGCGCCTCCCGACGTATCGAGGCTTATTTCTGCCTTGTCATGCCTGACATGAAGATTTAGCAGGATATCAGGATTCCTTATAGACACATCAGGGCGCTTACCGGTTTTTTCCTTGAAATAATCAGCAACAGCATCTTTGAGGCGGAGAGAAGCGTACTTTGAATGAGAAATATTACTGTCGGAAACAGTTCCCGACACGGCAAATGTACTGCCTTCTGCAAAAAAATCTTCCCACCGTATCTGTTTTGCCTTCTTGTACAACGTATCGGTATCATGACAATTAAATGATATTAACGGCGCAAGGCACCGTGAAGCAAGCCTTGTCAAATAATTAATTCGATACAGGGTTGATTTGTCCGCTCTGAAATAAATTCCGCGAAACTCCGGAGCAATGTCTTCGGCACCGAGTTCGGCCAGCTCTTCTGCACCTGCTTCCTTTACGCCTTCAGCTATCTTAACAAAATAACGGGAATCCCGCTGATACTTATATGCTGCCACCTGCTGTTTATCTCCTCTACATTTTGTAACCTAAGTTGAGCAATTTTTATTGTACAAAACCGCTGCCTAAGGATTAAACTTTTTTGTCAAAAAGTACAACCAGAGAAAAACAACTCTTTCGCACCTGAGGAACTCCCTAAGACGCCATTTCTATCGTTCCGATCGGGTCGTCATCGAAAGTAGAAATACATAGTAAGGGCTCGGTCAAAAATAACTTGGTCTGCAAAAAGGTAAAGCAGATCTTTCAAGACGGGCGGTTTTTTACAACCTCCCGGGAGTTTCATTTCGGGAATATGTTTATCTTGCCCATGGACTCGATTTTAAACCGGTTTTCCTTCCCGATCTTTTAAAGAGCCATACCAGCGTAGCTTCGAAAACTTGGGGTCAAGTCTGCTCTTGACTCTTGCACGGTAAAATGTTACGGATTATGACATGGCACGTCCACTAAGAATAGAGTACCCTGGCGCATGGTACCATGTGATGAACAGGGGGAGAAGATCCGAAAAAATATTCCGTG
>JAPVVG010000049.1 GCA_028571455.1 Desulfobacteraceae bacterium
CTGTACGCATATTTTTCCATACTGTGTTGATTCCAAAATAGGAAAAGGTCCTGTTTTTGTTTCTCCTGATACGGAATTCATTGCCCAGGCGATAAAAAGGGGCGGACTGTTCTGCGGCTATCTTTTTTAACACCGAGGTTGTCTTTTTTTGTTTTACGCCGGTAATAACCGGAACCGCTTTTTTTATTATTCCTCCTTTTTCAGATGCTATTTGTTCTATGGCGCTTCCTAAATATCTTTGATGTTCGACAGATATATTTGATATTATAGAAATAACCGGTTTTATAATGTTTGTTGCATCAAGCCTTCCTCCCATGCCTGTTTCTATAACAGCCCAGTCAACCTTTTGCCTGTTGAATTCATAAAGGGCCATTGCGGTTGTTAATTCAAAAAAGGTTGCTTCAAGGTTGCTTTGTATAACCTTATTTACAGCCTTATAAGATTCTACAATATTTTTGTCTGAGACAGGTTTGTTGTTTATGCAGATCCTTTCGTTAAACTTTACGAGATGCGGGGATGTATAAAGCCCTACTTTGTATCCGGATGTGCGCAGAATTGAGGAAAGAGCAGAGGCAATTGATCCCTTTCCGTTTGTTCCTGCGACATGTATGCACTTATAAGTATCCTGGGGATTATCAAGGTGATGTAGAATGCTTTTGATTGTAGATAAACCCAGCTTAATGCCAAACCTTCTCAAGCTGTACATAGCCTTAATACATTTATTATAAGAATCTCGTTGTGCCATAGTAAAAAAACCCGGCAAAGATATTATCCGTGCCGGGTGAATTATTGTTTTTTAAATTTTTGGTTTTATCTATATCTCGAAGCGGTAATTCTACGCCTTCTTAAGGCTTCACGCTGCTTTCGACGTTTGTGTTCACTTGGCTTTTCGTAGCTCTTTTTCAATTTTAAACGTTTAAACAGCCCGTCATTTTGAATCTTTTTTTTCAAAATGCGCATAGCCTTTTCAAGGTCATTGTCAAAGACCGTGACCTGAATTTCCTTCAAATTGCTCGCCTCCTTCTTTCCATCAGGGCAATGATATTATCCGATGGTTATTTGTTTACTATAATGCAAAATTTTTTTTACTATACCCATAAAATTTTTGCAAGATAAAAGATGAGATATTTTCGGACGCCGAGGTATTAGAAATCATAGTTAATCATTAAAGCTTTGAAACAAGGTCTGCAGTAACATCCTTTACGCCTGGTTTGCCGTCAAGCGTTATATATTTAATAGAGTCGTCTTTAGCGGCAAGGTCTTTGAAATAGTAAGATGCTGCAAGAGTACCGGTTTCAGTGTCATAGTAAATACCATGTCGTTTACCGATGGCATCCTCATCTTGATCGTCTGCTCTTGTGCTTAATTCGCCTCCGCACACTCTGCATTTGTCCCCATCCGGTTTTATTGCGTCAATATAAATGTTGTTTGGATGGTTGTTATCATTTACGCAAAGCCTGCGTCCCATGATCCTGTTTTTGGCAATTTCACGGTCAAGAATAATTTCTACGACAATATCGAGTTTCATGTTTGCTTTTTTAAGAGATTCATCCAGCTTTATGGCCTGAGTTTTATTTCTTGGAAACCCGTCAAGAAGCCATCCATTTTTACAGTCATCCTGTTGCAGGCGGTCAAGTATCATGGGTATGGTGATTTCATCCGGCACAAGATCGCCTCTGTCGATATATTCCTTGGCTTTTGTGCCAAGTTCGGTTCCTCCTTTGATGTTTTCACGGAAAATTGCCCCTGATTCAACATGAGGAGTGTTGTATTTATCCTTTAGAATAGCCCCCTGAGTTCCTTTGCCGCTGCCGTTTGGCCCAAAAAACAAAATGTTCATAAAATTCTCCTTTCTCTAAGTATGATGTATGTTTTAAATGCAAAATAAAATTAAATGTTAACTGCTTTACTATTAAAATAACTATATTTTGTCAAGAGTTGATGAGTTCTACTTTTTACAAGTTCGTCAAGATTTTCTTTGCCAGCCTGATGGCTTCCTGTCTGGTGTTGATGGTACTCGATAGCCTTTCTTCTTGCACAATCTTCAGGATTTTTTTAAATAAAGGCGAGGGTGTCAGGCCGAACTCATTAATCAAGTCGTAGCCTGTTATAAGAGGCGGCTTTATTTTTCTTGGCATAAAATCCGAAAAAAAACGCAAAAGCATGGCTTTTGCAAATTCGATAAACGCCGCATCCCTGCCTGTGCGTTGCACGCAGACAGGTCTTACATCCTCCCTGCCTGTGCGTTGCACGCAGACAGGTTTGTTACCTTTTCCTTGAATATCGGCGATTGTATGAAGCAGTAAAGCAGGGGAATTATCGCCACATTTTATAAAGAATCGGGTCATACCTTTTTTTGTCAATATTTTTTTTTGGTGAGATATAAAAAGAAATAACGGCCTTATATGGTTGCGAACAATAAAATCTACATAATATCTTTCATTAGTTGAAAGCTTCAGCCTTTTGCTGATCTTGCTTGCTATGTCGGCTCCCTTTTTACCGTGGCCGTAAAAATGAATATTGCCCTGACTGTCGATGCTTCGCGCAGCAGGCTTCCCGATATCATGCAGAAGAATTGCGAATTTTAGAAGATATCCTTTGTTTTTGTTAAGCTGCTTTATGTTTTGGCTGTATATTTCAGGTATATACTCCGAATAATCGTTAAGGATTTTTTCAAGACAGGAAAAAGCCTTCATTGTATGTTCAAAGACATCATAAGAATGATACCTGTTTTGCATGCATCCTTTTAATGCGTCTAACTCTGGAAAGATTTCACGAAGAAGCCCGGTGTCAGCCATTTGGGCTAAATAGTAATATGCTTTGTATGATCGGAGTATCTTGAAAAGTTCTGTCCTGATCCGTTCTCCGGCTGAGTTTTTAATAAGCTTTGCATCTCTTTTAATTGCGGAAAGTGTGTGCGGATCGATTTTAAGATCAAGGCATGCACATATCCTGTATGCCCTTATCATTCGTATTGGATCATTTATAAAGGCCCGCTTTGATGCCATACGAATTTTTTTGTCGGCAAGGTCCTGTATACCGCCTAACGGGTCGATAATTCTACCTGAAGATAAAGAGTATGCTATGGCATTGATTGTAAAATCTCTTTTATTAAGGTCCTCTTCAATCGAGGCATCATTTATTGATGAAATATCAAAAATTTTATCGCCTGAGACCACACGGATTATTCCGCCTGAGGCGGACCCGGGTTTTCCCATCCTGACAATCCGGCCGGATATTTTAGAGGCAATATTTTTTGCGAATTGTTCTGGATTTCCTAAAACAGCGATGTCATAATCGTTTGGAGATAGCTCTAAAAGAAGATCCCTTACCGAACCGCCAACAATATATGCCCCTTTTGTTTTAGGGATAATATTTGCATTGATTTCAATCATAAGATTATTTGTAGCCCCGCCGTGGCGGGGCTTGAAACTTGAAATTAGAAAGTGGAAATTTGGGAGAGATTAAAATAGAAATTGGGAATTGGGAATTGGGAAGAACAGTACAAAAGCATGCCTGCCCGCCATCGCTCTCGCTCAGGCGAGGCGGGCGGGAAGGCCAAATTTCCAATTTCTATTTTCTAATTTCAACGTTCCGCAATTAATTATCATATCTTAAAATTTAATTCTTTTCAATGAACCATAACAAAAAACATCGGATAAAATTTATGGCATCCATCATTCACCAGTTTACACTTTTTTCGAAAAAGCGTATATTATTGAATTGAATGCCGATGTCGAAACTGGAAATTTGAAATTAGGTAACGCATCTACATTTTTGTGTTTTTCCCAATTTCAAATTTCGAGTTTCAAATTTTACTGCCAAAATACAAGATCAACAAAGTGTAAACTACTTTTGACTTGTCGTGAAGGATGCCAAACCTATGCTTAAAGTTGCGGTGACAGGCTGCGCCGGTTCAGGCAAAACATCTGTTTGCAACCGTTTCAAAGAGTTGGGTGTAAAGGTTATCAGCTCAGACGTCCTTGCAAGAGAAGCAGTTGCGCAGGATTCTCCTGCTTATAATAAGATTATTAATTATTTCGGCAAAAAGGTGTTAAAAAAGGATGGTGGTTTAAATCGTCGAATGTTGCGCAGGATTATTATTAATGACAATATTGCAAGAAAGGCTCTTGAGAGTTTTGTGCATCCTGAAATAATAAAACTGATGCATTCACAGATGATTAAAGCAGAAAAGGATGGCAACCATGTTGTGCTGGTAGAGGTTCCGCTTCTTTTTGAGTCAGGCTTAGAGGATCGCTTTGATGTAGTTATCGCTGTAATTGCAGGTCGTAAACTGCGTGTAAAAAGGCTTATGGATCGTGATGATGTTTCCGGCGAAGATGCTGAAGCCCTCTTGAACTATCAATTGCCGGATGAAGATAAGGCAAGACGGGCTGAATTTGTAATAAAAAATGACGGTTCATTTGCCCGGATGATACGATCTGTTGATCATCTTTACAAAGACCTGGTTCAAA
>JAPVVG010000050.1 GCA_028571455.1 Desulfobacteraceae bacterium
CTTAATCTGTTCTTGAGGTAATTATAAACAAGCAATCCTGTCCCTAAACCGAATGCAAAATGGATAAACTTTGGGACTATATCATTTTTGAAATAGAGGGGGATGAGATAAAGAAGATCAATGTTCATGGGGTAATACGAAAAATCCGCCCAGGGAATTTCGTAAAATCCTCCATGCGCAAGCCAAAGTTTGGGAACAGCGAGATGATGAATAAGGGCGTCACGGGATATGGGAGGGGTCAGATTAAGCAGGATTTCAACACTCAGAAATCCTGAAATAACAATGCATAACAGCGATGTTGTAATCTTATTATTCCAGTATTTTTCGAGCATGCAATAATAATCTCCCCAGCCGGCCGGCCGCATAAATTGGCGCATACAACCGCGAACCGTGTTTCTTTATATTCCAGGCACTCAGGACAATACTCTGTTGCTGGACTTTTACCAGATGCATTGCAGCCTTGTTGGCTGCTCCGACATCCCGAAAGCTGGTTAGCTGGCCTGGGAGCTTTGGAAAATTTCAGGGAGGGCATCTTCAAGCCATTGTAAGACCTGGCTTGCTGCATCTCTCGCTTCTTTCGCGTCCTGATCAAAGGGCATAAACCAATCATCTGGATAGCGAATTTCAACTGCATATGGCATGAGTATGGCAAGTGCATCCCGCAATTGCTCTGCGTCACCGCGCAAGGGCAATATCTTTTCCAAAATCAGGAACAAATCATGAGTTACCGGGTATGATTGTCTGTTTCCTGCCAAATATGCCTTAAGAAGCTTTTCTGCTGCCTGTTGACAATGAAAACAAACAGTGTCAAAAGGAACTTCTTGTGCTTTGAGATTATTGTCTACGTTGAGCAGATCATTTCTGGCCTTAGCCAGCCACTGTTTTGCTATGTCGATCTCTTCGGACATACAGGGGTTTCCCTTCTCTTAGTACGGTTGATACGAAAGATACAGGTGATCTCTTGCCTCTTTCCACTTCTTGGGGAGTATAAACTAGAATGTCCATGGCAAAGGGATATGGTTTAATCAGCTTATATAGCTCACGACTCCGTTTGAATCTGGGCAAATTACTTTCTGCAATAACCATCAAATCCACATCGCTATTCTCGCCGGCTTCACCACGAGCATGCGATCCGAACAAAATGACACACTGGGCATTGGCTGCGGTTCCCATGCGTACTGCAACTCGCTTTATTTCATGCTCATCAATCATTATTTAATTATACCAGATATATTGCTTATGTTCAACTATGTTTTTTGCCAAAAGAAATCCTGAAAGCGGTTTGCATCGGAATGATTCATAATTATTCCTGATCAGGAAACAGCTTGGAAGTAATAAAATTCATTTTCGCCATAACCTCATCGTAGGTTTTGCGCAGGGTCTGCGCCGCATTATATGCTGGCATGACAACAATAACTTGTTTATCTCGATACATTTTACGATTTATCCGGTGATAGAATTTTGTTTAATAGTTCAATATTTTTCCGTGCTTCCGTATAGCTGGGCTTGATTTGCACTGCTTTTAAAAAAAATACTTTGGCTTTGTTATATTTTCCTTGTTCAGCCAGTATAAGACCAATCTGATTATAACCTTCAACATAGTCAGGGCTGATTCTAATTGCTTCTTTAAGGTGTAAAACAGCCTCATCGAGCTTTCCTTGGGCAGATAGTACATCTGCCAGGTTATTATGGATCACCGCATCTTTTGGATTGATCTTGAGCACATCATTATAGTGCAAGACAGCTTCGTCAAGCTTTCCCTGATCAGACAGAGCAGCCCCCAGATTATAAAGCGCTGCCTTGCAACCAGGTTCAATCCTTAAAGACTATTTTATATGCAAGACAGCTTTATCGGGCTTTCCTTTTTCAAGTAAGGCTGCTCCTAAATTGTTGTGCGCCAGGTAGTTATTTTCAGTTATACTAACGGCTCGTTCAAAAAGAGCAACGCTGTTTCTCCAATAGCCGAGCTGAAAGAATGTAGACACTGCCAGTACTGAAAGAATTATTATGGCAAATAACGTTAGAACGATTTTTCGATAATGCCACTTTGTTGAAAGATCCGAAAAGCCCCATGCAATGATAATAAAAAGTCCTGTCATGGGTATATATGTGTATCTGTCAGCCATTGCCTGCTGGCCGACCTGTATAATTCCAATGACCGGCACAAGGCTTCCAAGATACCAGAACAGTTCGACCGCTATTTTTCTAAACCAAGGGAGCCCTTTTGGGCCCATTTTCAAAGCAAGCTCAAGCCCTTGTTGAGCTGTTTTAACAGCCTTATCAAATTCATCTATCTCTGCATAGGCAGCCGCAAGCGCATCAAGCGGATAAAGGCTTTATTGTTTTATTTGATGTTATAAAAAGTTATAAAGTGATTGTAAAGGATGGTTTCAAAAATTTATTTTAATGAAGCTAATCAATATTTTTTTAAGGAGAGGATCCCCATATTCTTGTTGGAGGCAATAAAAAAGGAGGGGCTTTCCCCTCCTTTTTTGCTATGAATATTTCATCATTTATATCATGATTAATTCAGATTGCCTTCTGCATCAAGTGTATAGACCGTACCAGTGGTACCATATTGGAATGTTAAAGGAGCGGTTACTGTAACGCCATCTGTAGTATCATTTAGAGTGCCAGCCCCATATGTTATGTTAGGATCCTGAGAATAACCACCCACCTCATTGCCAGGTGTTACGGATGTACCTGAAGTTGTTGTATCTGCAAAGTAAGCCATGGCCGTATTGTAAAAATTCTTTCCCGCTGCCTGAGCGGCTGTATTTTGTCCCTTTGTCCTGTATGACAGAAAGTTCGGGATGGCGATGGCCGCCAGGATACCGATAATCGCGATAACGATCATCAGCTCGATTAACGTAAAACCTTTTTGATTATTGCCTCTAAGTTTTTGTAACATGTTAAATCCTCCCTTTTTGTTTGTTTTATTTGAGACGTTTGAAAAATTGCAAACAATTTGAGATTTTGCAAACGTCTCTGATAAATTTATTTGGTCTAATATCCGACCACGATTAGCATAGAAAGCAATTAATATGCCATATCATTTTATAGCGCATTTTTTTGTTAATAGCGGGTTGCAGAGTTTTTAATCACAAGGGGTTATGCGCAATATTTTTTAAATAAGCAGGCCTTGTATCCTTCCGACCCTGACAATAAAACCAGCGGTTTTCACCAAAGACATGTTGTTTTCACCACTGCATAAACAACAAAGAAATTTCTTTTTTTAACCCCGTACGATCTGCCGGACTTTTACCCCAGTACCATCTTCGTGGTGAAAAAAAACATAAAAAGCCGGCACGCTGATATTCTGTATGCATTTTCAAAAGACCATCAAAAATATTTCCAGCGGTATACTCATATAGCCATTATTACAGTAAAAAGTATCTTTAGAAATGATTACTCCTTTTTTAAATCCCAACTTATTTATTAACTTGAAATCGTTTTTCTCAATCTTATTTTGATACTTAACTTCAACAGGCATCAAAATATTATCCTGTTTAATCAAAAAATCGATCTCGCCGCTATTTCGAAAGAAAAAGATTCGAGATCCGGTCCAGTCTTTTACCTCGTAACAATGAAAAAGAAGATCGGCCACTGCCATTTCAGCAAGGCAGCTCTTAATCTTTATGTTTCTGAGCTTTTCTTCAGTTTTTTCCTGAAAGAATAACCAGCTTTCAACCCACCCCCATAAAGACCATAGGATAAACGGATCCAGAAAATAGAACTTTTTCATTTTTTTACCCTTGGCAGTCCTGTATTAACATCTTCCTGGTAAAGAAGCCTTAGTATAAATGAGTCCTCCATGACCTGCATATATTCTGAAACAGTCTTATGAGTGGCAATATCAATCTTTTTGGCAATTGTTTCCCATCCAAAAACAGAAACCGTTATTTTCAATAACCTGGATATAATCTGTCGCGTAGTTCTTTCACTTTTACCCGCTTTTGCCATATCGCCGCGGATCCATTGAAGATAGATTTCATAGATGTCATAAGCTATAAAGCCGGAACTATACAGTTCGTTAATTGATTTTATGAATCCGCCGCTGATTAAATAGCGAGCAAACAATTTGGAAAGAGAGCGCTTGTAAGGATTGAATGTAAAGATATCCCTGAAATTGGCCTCTGTAAGATTAAAAACATCAAAAAAGGTTATTTCTTTGAAATGTGCTGCCATATCCGGTGATGTGAGTGATACATATTCCCGAAAGGTAAGCGGCAATAAAATTTTGTCCAGATGAGACCCTCTTCCTCTGCGGCCTGGAAG
>JAPVVG010000051.1 GCA_028571455.1 Desulfobacteraceae bacterium
ACGTTTGACCCATGAGCAATCTATTTTCTCTTATTTCAATATTTTTTCTGATTTTTTATCTTTATTCTTAAACTTCTATGCCCCATTGAATCTTGACTAATTAGCAACAAGGGTCAAACGTAGACTTGACCCCATTCCATTCCAAAGTGCCACGGCTTTAGGCGTCTGCTCAATCATTCTGTTCGGCACGGTTGTTCACATCAGGGCGCCCTGAGTAACGACTCTTCAACGATTTGAGGGACTTGGATGGGGATAAAATAGGAAGAAGGGTATAAATAGTCCTCTCCGCTTTCATCAATAACTCGAATATCCCCTTCTGTAGCAGCATCTTCATCTGGAATCACACGATAAATTTTATGGAGTTCTAATGATGCCGGATAGTCTACATTATTGATACAAACTACAAATTCCCCTAAAAACTCAGTCGATTTTCTCATAACTTACTCCAAATATTTTTTACGTTTGATTTCTTTCTTGCCAATGCCGTGAGCCTCCTACCAGTGGAGTTCGGCCAACCTAGCAGCAAGCTGCGGGGAATGCGCTCGCTTTTGCAGTTCAATAAGTGCCCGAACAAATTAAATGTTAAGAAATAAATCAATGATATTTGATAGTAATATATTATTTCTTGATTTTAATTGTATGCTATATATCGCATTGTTTTTAATGAAAAAGCAAGAATTATGTCATCCCAAAAAATGGAGCCGAAAAATGATATGCATGACAATGATGTAAAAAATTAATGACATTTATTACCAGAACTTATTGAGAAGTTACAATGCTTCACTCCTCGCTATGACTAAAACAGCGGTTATGCAAAGGTCTCTATTGGCCTTGGCGATTTGAGTATTTTCTCCAGGGTTGTAAAGAACCCTGTTCCCTGTCCTTTAATCATCGTTTTGTTTATGCTTAATTGAGGTAAAAGTTGCGTCTGTTTGGTGTAATTGGCACGAAGTTTGAATAATTTAAATAAAATACAAATGAAATGCGATAAAAAGGAATTAAGGTTATGAAAATACCATGTTATATCAATTCTGTGCTGAACCATCAAAAGCAGAGTTTAAATAAAGCAGCTCCGAACGTGGACAAAGGTCTGGGCCCATTTAACAAGCTGCTGAAAGATAGCATTGAGAGCATTGACTCCGTAAGTGATTATCCTCATAAGGCGTTGCCTTTAAACCAGGATCAAGCGCGAAAACTATATGAGATTATTCAGATGCGTATGAATGAGTGTTTGGTTCGCGCATTTTCTGAGTTTGATGAAAATAGTACCCTGGATGGATTTAAGCTCAACTGGATGAATATTTGTGGAGTAGGTCGGCAAATACAATTCCATGCGTCAAAATTCCAACAGGCCTCTCCGGAAATGCAACCGGAAATGCAAAAGGCGCCATCACGAGCTGAAATTGAAAATATCATTACCCATGCGTCAAAAACTTATGATGTTGACACTGACTTAATAAAGGCGGTGGTAAAGGCTGAAAGTGATTTTGATGTTGATAGCACTTCGTCTAAAGGAGCAATGGGCCTAATGCAGCTTATGCCGGAAACAGCCAAGGAACTGGGTGTCAAAAATTCCTATGATCCTGTTGAAAATATCATGGCGGGGACCCGATATTTGAAAAGCTTGCTGGACCGGTATGATGGTAATGTTACCCTTGCCTTGGCGGCTTATAATTGGGGGATGGGGAATGTCGAAAGGCATCCGGAGAGGTTGCCTCGAGAAACCCAAACCTATATCGCCCGCGTCGATAAATTTTTACGTAATGAAGACGTGTTAGGATGAGTTACTTATTTATTCCTGGGCGTCCCCCCTCGCCACTAATGGAATCGGCTCTTTGTTTAGTGCATTCTGCTAACACCGGCCCAAAGAAAATATTTTTTGAGGGGTTTACGTGTTCAATCAAATAATGACGGTCAAAAATAACAATCCCAGGCATGTGATCATCAGGCCGGCGATTGTTTCAATCAAATACTCAAGTGTAATCACCAGGCCGCCATTTCCGGCAACCATTCCAAGCAAGGCGGTTTTGCCTAATATGCCCATTACCACTACGCATGTGATGGTAAAGGCCATGCCGAGGGAAAGGGTAACCCCAAGCATGATGCCTAATCCGACCAGATTCATAGATAGAGCAAACAGCATAACCATTACTACCCCAGGGCATGGGATCATACCGACCACCAATGCCGACAACAAAGGACTATTGATATACCGTTTATTGCTCTTATCGAAAGATGGGCGGCTGTTTTTTGCACTTTTTATCCATCTGTAAATGCTTTTGATCAGAATACCCAAACCCAGGCAGGCAATCAGGCTGAAGCTGATGATTTGGGTGATGCGAGTCACATCTTCCAATGTTCCTGTGATACTCTTCTCCAAAATAATGCGGATAATCAGCACAAACAGGATTCCCGATAAGCCATGAAACAAGGCAATAAAATTGCCAAAAAGTATCCCCCGCAATAATCTTGGACGTTGAGTTAAAATGTACGATATGGCAAATAGTTTGCCATGCCCTGGACCGGCTGCATGGATCGCCCCATAGGCAAAGGCAATTACCAATAGAAAGGCTAAAGGTTTCAGGCTGTTGGTCGCTTTGGCCTCGCGCATCAGATCTGTCATTTTCTGGTTGAGCCGGTGCTGCCACAAAGCGATCATGGACAGAAACGGATTCCTGGCAGCAGGATACGTCGCCATATGATGGGCTTTTGATTTAGGCTCGGCGGTAAACGGGTTCTGCGCAAAAACCGGCTGCAGCATAACTGTTAGGTAAACAGTCAAAAGGCAAAGTAATAAAAATGTGGTTCTCATGACTTTAACCTGAATTTCAGAAATAGCGCCCAGGGATTGAGCATACCAAAATAAATCGAGGTGGATTTGTCTTCTTTGATGGAGCTTTCAATCACAAGTCGATCTCCATTCTCAACAAGTGCGGGCCGGTTTTGGGCAAAGAAAATAGCGGTATAATATGAGGGATCATATGCAGCGATGATGATTTGTTTAAACACTTCGTTGGCTTTCACATGGCAAGGCACAAAAAAGTGATAGGAAAGCCTGTTGTTTTTTAAAACTGCATTAAAATCCTTGATCCACTCAACTTTGAATGGCTGACCATCGATTTTAACGAAGATAAAATAATCATATTCAGCGATATGTGAGAACGCTTTTTCTTTCACCACGGCAACTTCGGCAGGTTCCAGCGTGCTATTTTGGTTTTGATCGTAATCCGTAGCGATCATGCTACTGAACATCTCATCAAAATTCCACTCGACCCAAAATCCTGCCAGACCTTTATTGTCAAACACGATGTTCAATCGCTGGACAATAAATATATGCGGATGGGCGATTACATTAGAGCCCATACACAAGACATTTAAAAAAAGAATCAGACATAATACCTGCTTTCCAAGCCGAATCATGTGTATCTCACCATCAGCGCCTGCTGCCAGGGCAGCCAGAAAGGAGGCTTTGTTTCCGGCTGGAGCCAGGAAAAGTACAGCGGGACGCCCATGATTTTATGCGTTTCTCATTTTATTTTGGTCTTTTGCGGAGATTGCAGACATATATTTTCTCTGGTTTACTAATTGGAGTAACCGGCAGTTTGTTTGAGAGAAAGAAACATTGGAATCGGTTCAGGGCGGTCACCGAGATTACCTTCCAGTGTCTCAAGTCTGATAAAGCCATATCGCTCATAGAAGCTGATAGCATGAGGTTTGGCGTCCACGACTACTCCTACGCACCCTACTTTCTTGCCCATATCGCAGGCTATATTAAATACAGCCCTTAACAGCAATGATCCTATTCCGTGCCCACGGGCGGACTCATCAACTGCCAGACGTGCTAAACGTAAAACAGGCAATGGATATCCTGGTAACCGCTTTTTCCGGGAATCAGGAAATTGATCTATTTCGATGTGGAAAGCGGAAACTGTTACGAATCCTTTGATTAGATCATCTTCAACAGCGACATAAGTTGTTCCGATATGATGCCTGAACTGATTTTGGCCTGCATACCTGGCAAAAAAACGATCAAGGTCGGCATTACCTGACCGGAAACGGGTTCGATCATCCGACGGTTTGAGGATCCGAATCTCAATCATCCTCAAACAGCGCTTTCATGGCATCGGTAGGTTCAGCCGGCTTCTCAAGCTGTTCCAGAATTGCCTCCCCTGATTCCCGGCTGACAACAAGGCGTGGCGGGATAATTACATCAGCAGGTAATTCTTCAAGAGCCTGAAGATGATGCAGTAATGCGGATTCGATAAGAAAACCTTTCTTGACACCGCGCGCCCGAACATACCGTTCCACGAGATCTTTACTTTCTACCGAAATATAAGCTGATATTTGTGTGTGAGCCTGAGCCATAAAATACCCCCCGTATTTCTACAAAAATGTAGACAATTGATTGCCATTAGTCAAGAGAAAAATCAGAAATGGATATGTAGAAGCCCTAATCAGGCCCATACAGCGCCCATGATTTTATGCGTTTCTCATTTTATTTTTGGTTTCTTG
>JAPVVG010000052.1 GCA_028571455.1 Desulfobacteraceae bacterium
AAGCAAAGACCATTATCTTAAAAAAAATTGACCATTTAATAGATTGATATAAGATATCCCCTTTTGTTCATGATAAAGAAACAAAGGAGATTTTATTGAATAAACTTCTGGAAGCCCGAAGGCTCTGGGAAAAAAAAGATTGGGAGGAGATCATAGCTTCTCCTGAGTAAAAAGAAAACCATTTAATCGCTGTGCTGCCCCCACAGTGGATAAGGAGGAAAATTATGCTCAAACCTTATGGTGTACCCATTGAAAGACTAAATGGGGGAAAACCTATTGTTACCCCAAAGAATAACTGGTGGGAGAATGAAGCAACTATTAATGCTGCAGCTTTTTATCTGGAAAGGTCTGCAGCTAACGATCCAATCATTAAGAAATTAATTTCTGTGGAGAACCTTGATGACCCAAGATTGGAGAATGGGGTTGTGGCGGTACATTACCGTGCTCTTTCTAAAAAAGCTCCAGGTAAGCAACACTCTCGGTCCTACGTAGGGCTGGCTTTGTTTACCCCCGAAGTTGAATTGCTCAAAAGATATCCGGAGCCCCTCATAGCACCCTCAGAAAATCCCCAAGGATACGATTATCTCGGCGTTGAGGACGTGAGGATAACGAGGATTGGTGATACCTTTTATGCGTTGTATTGCGGATTTGACGGGAAAAATATGAGGGTTTGTATGGCAATTTCCCAAGATTTGATTAACTGGAAGAAGTTAGGATTAGTTAGAGGAGATATCAATTCTTCAAACAACAAAGACGCCGTTCTCTTTCCGGAAAAAATAGATGGTCATTATTTTATGATGCATCGTCCAATGGTTGGTAATGTCTCGAATTTCAGTATACACCTGGCGATGAGTAATTCCCCGATAGGGGTATGGAAGAATTGTGGAATGGTTCTTCATTCCTTTGAAAATCCGGCATACAAAGATTCCTGGGTCGGTGCTGGGTCTGTTCCTATCCCACTTGGAGATAAAAGATTTTTGGTGCTTTATCATACTGGGAATTATCTTAAATCCGGCAAAAGGGAGTATGATGCGGATGTTGCTATCTTTAATTTCCAAAACTTCTCACCGGATAATCCTGCAGGAATTGTCGAAAAACGCCTGGAACATCTAATGGTACCTGAAACGGATTGGGAGAAAAATAGTGAAATCTCTATAGATATTGTCTTCCCTGAAGGTTCCTATGAATATCACGGTGAAATATATATCATTTATGGAGCGGGAGAGAGATATGTTTGTGCGGCAAAGGTGAACAAAAAGACCCTATTAGAATACCTTGAAAAAAGCGACAATTCAAATCCTTTTGTCAAAAGTCCTTAATTTCTATATAAGGGGCGCATTCAATGAATGTACAGTGTTTAAAAACCATTAACAGAGTCGAGCTGATGCCAAACATTCCCTCACCTTTCCGAATGAGGGATTGGAAAGCCCTTGCCAAAGCGTATGATGAGTTTGTCTTCAACTTCGATCTCACCGGAGATTTCCTTCCTTTAGTCTGGTGGGATAAGTCACACAGGAATTTTAAACGAGATACTTTTGGCTTGCCATCCTTCGTCGGCAGCAAATTTAAAGGAAAAAATGGCTCTCAAGAGGCGATTAACTGCGTAGCGGCAGTGCTGGGAGCCACCTTAGTAGGAATTGACAAGAGCAATCAAGGAGGCCATAACTGGGTTCTTATGTGTGAGAACTATTACAACGTTGATAATGGGGAATATTTATTTCTGAATACTGCTAATTGGAAAACTGGGCGTACTTTCTGGTACGAAATCCTGCCCAACATCCTCTTCTATCAACTTGCTCATTACTATCCCAATACCGGCAATTGTCAAAACGAAATGCGCATTGTAGCCGACAGGTGGTATGATGCCTGTGTTGCCATGGGTGCGCGCATTAATCCGTGGAAAGTCCCCAATTTCGACTGGACAGCTTTTAATTTCAACAGCAGGAAGCCTCTCTACAACGGGAGATGGCGGGAACCAGATGCGGCGGCAGGGATTGCCTGGCTGGAGTATATGGCCTACATCAAGTGGAAGGAACCCAAGTATTTAACTGCCGCAGAGTGGAGTATGCAGTTTCTCCAAAAGAGGGTAGAAAATCCCTTCTATGAGATTCTGCTTCCCTATGGTGCTTATGCTGCTGCACGGATGAACGCAGAAATTGGCCGAAATTATGATGTCCAAAAGTTTCTTAACTGGTGCTTTAATGGAGATAGTGTTTGTCGTCCAGGTTGGGGAGTTATAGCTGAAAGATGGGGAGACTATGACTGTTATGGTCTGGTCGGAAGCATCACCGATGGTGGCGGCTACGCCTTTGCAATGAATACCTTCCAAATGGCAGCCGCTCTCGTTCCCTTGGTAAGATACGACAGTTGCTTTGCTCGAGCTATTGGTAAATGGATGCTCAATACTGCAAATGCTGCTCGCCTCTTCTATGCCGACTTCCATCACGCTAAATACCAGTCCTGCGGATTTTGGACAGGTGATGCGAATCATGTCATTGCTTACGAAGGGTTACGCAAAGCATGGGATGGCAGAAGTCCTTATGCTACGGGTGACCAATCAATCTTGCCTATGGGGCAATTGACTTTGGTCTTTATGGCTCATCACACGTAGGTATTTTCGGTGGGATCATCAATTCTACCAATGATGAAAAGATCCTCCAATTGGACTGCCTGAAAACCGATTTCTACCACCATA
>JAPVVG010000053.1 GCA_028571455.1 Desulfobacteraceae bacterium
CCTAATGCCTATGTTGATTCAAACATTACCGGTTTTGTCAATATCCTTGAATGCTGCAGGCACTTTCATGCCAAACACCTGGTTTTTGCTTCATCAAGTTCTGTATATGGCGCAAACACAAAAATGCCTTTTTCGGTTCATTACAATGTTGATCATCCTGTTTCTCTTTACGCTGCTTCTAAAAAATCAAATGAGCTCATGGCGCACACATACAGCCATTTGTTTCAGCTTCCCTGCACAGGTCTGAGGTTTTTTACAGTATATGGCCCATGGGGCAGGCCTGACATGGCGCTTTTTCTCTTTACAAGGGCAATACTTGCGGGAAAACCGATCAAGGTATTTAATCACGGAAGGATGAAAAGGGATTTTACGTATATCGACGATATAGTGGAGGGAGTTATAAGGGTTATGGGCAGACTGCCGGAACCAAATCCAAAATGGAGCGGAGATGCTCCTGATCCGGCGACATCATACGCCCCGTATAAACTCTATAATATCGGCAACAATAATCCTGTTAAGCTTATGGAGTTCATAGCGGCGATCGAAAAGGCTCTGGGCAAAAAAGCAAAAAAGGAATTCCTTGACCTCCAGCCCGGCGATGTCCCGGCAACTTATGCAGATATTGATGGTTTGATAAAGGATGTCGGCTTTAAACCGGAAACTCCCATAGAAACAGGCATTGAACGTTTTATTGCATGGTATAAAGATTACTACAGCCAAAAGTAAAATTAATGGTCTCCTAAAAAGTCGAACCGCAAAAGCGAGTGCATTCCCCGCCGCTTGCGGCGGGGTTAGCGAGCGAATCCAAAAATAGCAAATTTCCTTACGGTCGAAGATTCCCCGCCGCCTGCGGCGGGGAGCTTCAATTCATCAGGCCACATCCGGCTATGCTATATTCCGGGTCATCATTTTTATGAATTCAGCAAAGATCAGAGCAACCAGCGCCGCAGATAGTGGAATAATCCAGTCTGCCGGACTCAGTGTTGTGAACTCGAATATCTTCTGAAAAAAAGGAATGTACATAACACCTAATGTCAACAAGAAGGTAGCAAGCACACCGACCAGGAGCAGTTTGTTTGTTAAAATCCCTATTTTATAGATGGGCTCTTCCAAAGACCTGAAAGCAAAAGGAATAAACAATATCATAGTGATAATAGCGGCAAATGTCAATGTCCTTGCTTTCCCGATATCGACCTCCGGGTTATTTAGAATAAATACAAGAAATGATGCCGAGGCCATGATTGCAGCTATACTGACAATCAGGATCAGGTTTCGTTTTTTCAGGATTCGAGCCTCAGGGTTCCTTGGATTTTTAGACATGATCCCTTCTTGTGTCGGATCTAACCCCAGACCTATGGCAGGCATGATCTCATCAAACATGTTGATAAATAAAATTTGTAATGCCAGCAAAGGAAGAAATTCAAAACCGAGTAATGTTATCCCCAAAAGAATGAGGATCACTTCGGTAAAATTTCTTGAAATCAGATAACAGGTGAATTTTTCTATATTTTCATAAATAGTTCTTCCCTGCTTCACTGCTTCAACGATCGTTGCAAAATTATCATCCTGCAGCACCATGACACTGGATTCCCTTGCCACATCTGTTCCTTTAATGCCCATTGCTATTCCTATATCCGCTTTTTTCAGGGCAGGAGCATCATTGACACCATCACCTGTCATGGCAACGATATGACCTTTATCCTGCAGAGCCCTGACGATCCTTAATTTCTGTTCAGGCATCGTTCTTGCGTAGATATTTATGGCTTCAATGATCCTGTAGAACTCTCCCTCATCCAGCTCATCCAGTTCGCTTCCGGTGATGGCTCCATCCTTAGTTATTCTTCTAAGTTTTTCATCTGCGATATCATCGAATTTCTGATCCTCATCAAATAAACCGACCTTCCTTGCTACTGCCTTTGCTGTTTCTTCATTGTCACCGGTTATCATCACGACCTTTATTCCGGCTTTTTTACAGGCGCTGATCGCTTTTTTTACCTCTTCTCGCGGCGGGTCTATCATGGCGATCAATCCCAAAAAGACCGGATCCTTTTCAATGTTTTCAGGGGTCAGTGGTTCGGAAACATTCCTGTAAGCAACTCCGAGAACACGGAATGCGGAATTTGCAAGACTGCTATTTGCTTCCAGGATGCCGGTGATCTCATTAGCATCAAGTTTTTCTATTTTGTCTTTTTTTGCAATGAATTTACATTTTTTCAAAATAACTTCAGGAGCCCCTTTGGTAAATGCTATAATCTCAGCGCCTTTCTTGTGGACTGTTGTCATCAGTTTTCTTTCGGAAGTAAAGACTATTTCCTCTATTTTCTGGTATTCATCCTTAAGATCATCTGCCCATAGACCGGCTTTTGCTGCTGCAACGATCAAGGATACTTCTGTAGGATCCCCGATGACTTCCCATTTCCCTCCCCTCTCATCAAGAACGGCGTTATTGCATAGAACAGCAGCCTTTAACAGCATTGTAAGGTTATCATTTTCTACAACATCGATCTTTTCACCATCCGCATAAAAATCCCCATCCGGTTCATACCCCACACCGGTTGTATCTATAAAACCGCCGTCAACAAAGATCTTTTCTACTGTCATTTCATTTTTGGTCAAGGTGCCTGTTTTATCCGTACAGATCACCGTGGTCGACCCCAGTGTCTCGACACCTAACATCTTCCTGATCAGCGCATTATGACCTGCCATGCGGTGCATACCATAGGCAAGGGTCAGGGTCAGGGTCAGAGGCAGACCTTCGGGAACTGCCGCAACAGCTAGGGCTAAAGCTATCAGCAGCATTCCTTCCAGAGGGGCGCCCGTTAGCAGTCCTAACGTAAAGGTAAGCGCACAGGCTACCAGAGCGATGATTGCCAGACTCTTTGCAAGCTGCGCCATCTTTACCTGAAGCGGGGTCTGTTCCTCGCCTTCCTGGATCATTCCCGCGATCTTTCCTAACTTTGTTTGCATGCCTGTAGCTATTACCAGAGCCTTACACTTTCCGTGAACAATCTGCGTTCCTGCAAAAATCAGGTCGCCTTTTTTCTTCTCAACAGATACGCTTTCACCGGTCAGTGCGGATTCATCCACTTTCAAACCGACAACTTCAAAGATCTTGGCATCCGCAGGGATCTTGTTCCCTGATTCCAGCAACAAAATATCGCCCGGCACCACCATTCTTGTCATTATTTCCCGTACTTTACCATCTTTTAAGACCGTGGCTGTCGGCTCCACGATTTTTTTAAGGGCTTCCATCGCTTTTTCTGCTTTGTATTCCTGAACAGAACCCAGCGCTATGACAAACCCTATGATGGAAGAAATGACCCAGAAATTGAGTTGCTCGCCCACGATCAGAGAGATCATAGCTGCTGCAAACAAAACCCAGACTATGAAGTTTGCGAACTGCCGTACTAAGATTTTAAGGGCTGTTATTTTTCTTTTTTCCTCGAGTTCGTTAAATCCGTATTTTTGCAACCGGTTTTTTGCTTCTTCTTCTGTCAGACCGGAAGTTGAACTTTCCAGTTCCTGGAAAACGTTCGATAGATCCGAAGTTTCATAATCCATTCCAAGTCTCCCTGTAGTTTGTTTGTCTTAATAGTGACATAGCGGTTTTTTATTATCAACTGATTCTTAATAAACCCAAAATCATGAAAGGAAAGGTTCAATCCGCTTTGATGAATATTCTTTACGTTTCTTATAATTTCTGC
>JAPVVG010000054.1 GCA_028571455.1 Desulfobacteraceae bacterium
ACAAATTTTAAAGAGCGTTGCATTTGTGTTAGACATTATAAATCCGTCTCCTTACCTGTTTTTAAAAAATTCAACCTATACATCGATTAACAGGGCTTTTGCAGGTTTTGCACACAGGTTTGCCTCCCAGGATCATCTTGCCGCTTTGTTATGGGGAATAAAAAACGTTATTGTCCGGTTTGGTTCCCTTCATGAATGTTTTTTAGCTGGTTTTTCGGAAGATGATGAGAACATTATCCCTGCCATGACTTTTTTTTCAACTCAACTTACTGCTGGAAGAAACAAACCGGGTCATCTTGTTGCCCTGCCTGAAAAAGGGAGTGCATGCAAGAGAATGAATCTGTTTTTAAGGTGGATGGCAAGAAAAGACAGAGTCGATCCAGGTGGCTGGGCCGGCATACCATTATCTAAACTCATAATTCCTCTTGATACGCATATGCACAGAATAAGCCTATCCTTGAAACTCACAAAAAGAAAACAGGCAAATATGGCGGCTGCCCTTGAAATAACATTTGGTTTTAAAAGACTGGTCCCTAATGATCCGGTAAAATACGATTTTGCGCTCACTCGCTTTGGAATCAGGGATGATATGGATATTGATGCCGTTAATAAAGCCCTTTTAAAAACAGGGGGAACAAAACAAAAGCTGCAAATAGTCTCGGGGTCGGCCGAGCGACTCTTTAACAGATACCCATAATTATCCGGTTGCACAGATCTAATTAATGACAAGGACCGAAATATCCTCAGCCAGGTGAAACACTTTTTGTGAAATACTGCCAAGAATAAACTCCTTAATCCCGGACTGCCCCATTCTCCCCATGACAATGGTGTGATAACCGGATTGCGCTTCTTTAACGATATCCCTTGCAACCCCCTTTTTTTTGTTCTTTGCCTTTATGGTTATATTCTTTTTGGTAAACCCGGCATCTATTAACTTTTGCTGTGCTTTTTGAAGTGCGCTATCAACCAGGTCCTTTTTTTTCTCTTCAAGTGTACAAAAGGAACTTTGTTGAGATTTAAAATATGAGGTCAATTCCGGGCTATTCATATCGCACAGGGCGGCAGTGTCCTGGATCACATTTAATAGTGTAATTTTATTATCCGTGGCAAAATTTTTTGCTATATATTCCACTGCCCGCATGGCGTTCTCAGAGTCATCAAATGCTACGAGTATTTTTTTATCCATGAGTTATATCCTCCTTATTATATGATTTAATCTTTTAGACTTATTATATCCAACTTAATCTGATTTCAACTTTTTTACAAGTTCATAAATGTTTTTTGAATAAAAAAACAGGTTAAGCCCTAATTTTCCAGCACACCGATTACCACATCATTGGCGGGGATATCTTTCATATTCTTTGAATAGTATGAAAATACAATTTCCCCTGCTCTGTCTATTACAAACAGAGCCGGCATGAGCCCTAATTTTGTAAGCTTCCATTGTTGTTTATATAAGTTGGCAACTTTATGATCAGGGTCCGGGATGCCATAAAACGGGAGGTTGTTTTTTGAGAAATATTTTGAAGTTTTTTCAATATCGTGCGGAGTTACAACTACAACTGAAGCATTTTTAGCAACAAATTTATTGTAATCTTGTTTCATCTGGCCCAGATGTCTGCGTGCATATGGTCAGCTGAAACTTCGGATAAAAATAAGAACAACCGGACCGACTTTTAGCAGCCTTGAGAGACGAATACTGCCGCCATTATAAGCATTAGCAATAAATCCCGGAGCCTTATCACCTTTTACAAGCAATTTAATATTGTTTGACATGGCAGGACAATCCTTATGACTTTTTATATTACATGTACAAATAAAAAGGACAACCCATTTCATCAAAAATAAAAGTTAATTTTATTCTTGACTTAGAATCATTCTAATATTAGATTTAATATATTATGAACTTAAAAGAAAAATTAGCCGGGCTTAATAAAAAAGGAAGTACATTAACAATACAACGTCATGCGGTTCTGGAATACCTGTATGAAAATCGCACCCACCCAACGGTGGAGGAAATCTACCATAGTTTAAAGGAAAAATTTTCTACAATTTCAAAGGCTACGGTTTATAATACCTTAGAACTTTTAAAGAATCATGGCCTTATTCAAGAGATAACAATTGAAAAAGGAAAGCTGCGTTTTGACTACGAGATCAAGCCTCATCATCACTTCTTCTGTCACAAATGCAATCGTGTCTATGATGTTGATGTGGCGGGATGTCCGCTTGCAGAAAAGAAAATGATAGATGGGCACAAAATTGAGGAGCTGAGGCCGTATATCATTGGCACCTGCTCGAAGTGTTTGCAGAAAGAAGAAGATGGCGGAATCCATTCCTAACTTATCCTGAAAAATTAAACACACGAAAAGGAGAATGACATGGATTCAAAAGCGTTACGCAAGATAAGCTATGGTCTTTATATTGTTACTTCTCGTAAAGGAGATAAGATTAACGGACAAACAGTAGATGTTGTCTTTCAAGTAACTTCCCCCCCCTCCCCCACCATTGCAATCTGCATCAACAAACAAAATCTAACCCATGAATACATCTCTGACAGCGGGGCCTTCGGTGTTTCAATACTCGCTCAGGACGCCCCGCTAAATCTGATAGGCAATTTTGGATTCAAATCCGGTCGGGACATAGATAAATTCGGTAACATTAATTACAAGATGGGTGAGACAAATGTCCCGATAATTCTGGACGATACCTTGTCTTACCTGGAGGCAAAGGTAATTGATCGACTGGAGCTAAGTACACACACTCTGTTTATTGGCGAGGTAGTGGCGGCCGAGGTAATTAAAGAGGGCGAGCCGATGACATACGCCTATTATCACCAGATAAAAGGAGGAACATCCCCAAAAACTGCGCCAACTTTCATCAAGGAGGAGAAAAAGATGGAAAGCCTGCCGAAATATGAGTGTACAGTTTGCGGATATATTTACGACCCTGAAAAGGGTGATCCCGATGGTGGGATTGCTCCCGGAACTCCCTTTGAAGAGATACCTGATGATTGGGTATGTCCCATCTGTGGTGTGAGTAAGGATGATTTTGAAAGGGTGGATTGACAAGAAAGGAGGATTGCCATGAAGAAAATTTTTGTGCTTTTTTTCGCTTCCCTGATGACGCTGCTATTTATGGCAGGCATTGCTTCAGCAGAAGAGGGAAAGGTCTGTATCAAGTGTCACCGTGCAGTAACACCACTATTGGTCAAGGATTGGCAGAGCAGTGAACATAGTGAAAATGAGGTCACCTGTGATCTTTGTCATGGAACCGGGCACAAGAGTAAAAAGACCGTCCACTTAGCCAGGATGCCTGACGAGAACACCTGTGCCGAGTGTCATGAGGAACAGTTTAATCAATTCACTAAAGGAAAACACAATTTCGGCTGGACTTCCTTGAATGCCCTGCCGGTCACCCACATGGAGCCCGATGAACTGATGGAAGGGGGAAAAGGGTGCGGTGGATGCCATAATATGGGAGTAAAGTCAGAGGCCCAGAAAAAGGAGTTGCGTGAAAAAGGTTATACTTATCGGACCAATTCCTGCGATGAATGTCATACGCGGCATAGCTTCTCCAAAAAAGAGGCCCAGGATCCCAAAGCATGCAGAACATGCCATATGGGGTTTGACCATCCTCAGTGGGAGATGTATGAAAGCTCCAAACACGGAGTTAGATACCAGATGAAGGAGATAGGAAGACTACCCAAAGACGCGGCTGCTCCTACCTGCCAGTTCTGTCATCTGCCCAAGGGAACCCATACCAATAAAACGGCCTGGGGATTCTTGGCGGTAAGGCTCCCCCTGCCAAAAGATAAACAATGGGCTAAAGACCAGACCACGATCCTCAAGGCACTGGGGGTATTCGATCCGGAGGGGAAACCCACTGCCCGGTTGGATATTGTTAAGGCCATTGATCTTGTACGGCTAACCGAAGAGGACTGGCAGGCCGAACGGAAAAAGATGATAAAGACTTGCAAAAAGTGCCATTCTGAAAAATATGCCAGGGGAGAGCTTGAAAAAGGCGATCAGATGATAAAAAAAGCGGATCGCTTAATGGCAAAAGCCATCAACATTGTAGCTGACCTTTACAAAGACGGCATTTTGAAAAAACCGGCACATTACACTTACGCCTATCCCGACTTTTTACATTTTTACCAAACCGGAGGTTCCTACATCGAACAGGTACTATTCAAGATGTTCATGAAGCACCGAATGAGAACATATCAGGGGGTTTTTCATGCCAATCCTGATTATGCTTACTGGTATGGATGGGCGCCCATGACCAAAGATCTGGATGAAGTCAAGAAAATGGCTAAGGACTTGAGATTTAAGGCTAATGTCCGGCAAACAAGGAGGTAATGTTATGGGTGAAAAGATAGAAGTGGGATGTGCAAGGCCTACAGGGGGCCCTGTAGGTTCTCCACCTTTAGATGAGGCAATTGAAGGCAGGGAAAATATAGAAAAGGAGGTAACAAAGATGGGTGTACAAGTAGGTAAAAAAGCGCCTGATTTTCAGGCACCGGCATTTTATGAGGGA
>JAPVVG010000055.1 GCA_028571455.1 Desulfobacteraceae bacterium
CCAGCCCTGTCCGCCTGTCCGAACTTTTAAATGTTTTTCTATCGATTTACTTAACCCTATTACCCTGGCCAAATCCAGATACACTGGAAGACCAGCCAGTGCCGTCATTCCTGTTGTGTTTTTTTCAGTTTCATACTTGAAGGGAGAATGCCTTGTGTCATAGTTATTACACCTCGTTGATGATAGTTTTTGTTTGGTAAAATGACTCTATCATCCTGATTTTACAGGGTCAACGAGGTTTTTTACTTTTTTTGATGGCGAATCAGGGTCAGGCATTGTTTTCATCTTATGTTTGGCGCAATTTCTCCAGATTAATTCTTGCAAAATCTATTGAAGGGTCTATTGATAAGGCTATTTCGTAGTACTTGATGGCCTTTCCCCTTTTTCCCATCTCACGATAATTAGAGGCAATATTGGCATAATCGATACCAGAACCAGGGTCGAGCACGAGTACCTTTTGGAAGCACTCTATAGCCTGTTCATACTCTTTGAGAGAGAAATTACAAAAACCCATTAGATTGTAAATATCTGTTCTTGCGCTGTCAAAACTTTCCCCCTTTTTTAATACATCAAGAGCTTTTTTATATTCTCCCATGCTCTTCAGGCACACACCCATATAGGAATAGATGCTTACCGCATCCTGTTTTATAGGACCAAGTTCGAGCGCTTGATTAAAATAGGTTAATGCTGTTTCCGGGCTATTTATGGACAGGTGGCATAATCCAAGATAAAATTTAACGTAGTACTTTCCGGGAAGCAAATTATCCATCTTTTTTAGTTTGCAAATAGCCTCTTTCGGCTTTGTGTTTTTTGATATCAGCTTGGCAGAAAACATCCCAAGGCTGGCTCCCAGTGAACGTTCCCTGAAATGCATTCCCGGTATGATTGTATAGAAGGCCGGTATTTCCAGTAAAGGATGCGTTGTATTAATTAGAATCACCTCAAAACTTTTTTTTGCAAGGATGGAAACGCAGTTTTGAACCTCAATCTTTATGTTATTGTCTGAAATGTCTGGAAGGTCGGTTATATTGATTTTAGTTTCTGAGTTGGTTATGAATTCGGCTTCTTTGATTTTTTTTAATTTGGGGAGGCCGCTTGCCATATAATTGGAACAGGTATTAAAATCGCCGGCAAGCTGGGCTACTTCTGAAAGGGCGCGGCTTAAGGCTTTTTGCGGATCCGGAGTTGTTCCCGCAGTCCATACAATTTCGCTTCTTTCCGGGAAGGTCGATGGATCATAGGCCAATATTCCGACTGTAGGGATGCCTACGTCAAGCGTAAAATCTGAAATATAAAATTTTATGCCGGCATTTCTGTACTTTTGAATCATTTCCTCAACAAGTGGTTCTCTAACTGAATCGGGGTTAATTGAGGGTGTTTTCAGACTGTTTTGACTGATTATGGATGATGTGTGCCTTTCCACAACTTCGCAGATGCCCTGTATTAAGGCCTCTTCAATGCAATTGCCGACACATGCCCCGTTAAATTCGTTGATTGTGAAAAACCAGTCAAAGGGGATAAGGATTTCTTTATCTTGTGTCAGATTATATGCCTGTGTCCATTTTAAGGGTATATTTTCAAATATTTTTTGGGCTGTTTCCAGTTCTTTTGAATCATCGTGAACCGACAGGGCGATCATCTCAAAGGATATTGCCCTGTCTTTTATATTATTATACTTTTCAATGATAAAGTTATCAGGATTATTGTAGAAACTGTAAAAGGAAAATCTTTCTGCCAGTTCCATTACAGCGCTTGCCTCTGCCTGATGTGTGGTGGCTCCTTTGCCCATCTGTTTTTTTGTTCCAATAACCGACAATGCATCCTTGCCGCAACTGCTAAGATAAACCGGTATGTCCAATCTGCCGTTGTCTATTCTTTCGGTACGTTTAAGAATGTCAAGATCAAGATTTTTCAGTTTTTTCGTAAGCCGCTTAACCGTTTCTTCAGGGGGCACGATCTTATCCTGATCCAGGGTAAAGCCTTTAAATGCATCGTTTAATATAATTTTATTTGTCATTATTTTCGTTGTATTTCTTTCGTGGTGATTAATAGTAAAATCGCATAAATTAATAATATTATATCATGTAATAATAAAACTTAAAACCTGTTTTTAAATTGACCAACGCTTAATCCTTTGATATAAAAACAATACAGGTTTGTGGGGATGTAGATCAGTTGGGAGAGCGCGGCCCGCTATGCGGGTGGTTGGTGATTGTATCTATCAATAGACGATTTAGTCTCCTTATATCCCACAAGAATGGCTTCTTTTGCCCTGTTGAATTCAAGGAATTTGAGGCGCCCCAATTTGGGTTGTATCAGCAGATCCGGCGGCTCGGACTTCAGTCGTGTAGCGGTAATCTGAGTTTCCATGATATTGATTGAAGTCACTAACACTTCAAATATGTTAGGGAGTGGGTCCTCTATTCCCATCCATTGCCTTATCTGCGTTAGTGTCGGAATATCAATCGCCCTGACTCTTTTGTTCAGAGCATTCAGGATCTTGTTTTTTCCTGGTATGGTCTTCACAGGTTCTTTATCTGAATTCATATTTTCGAGATTGGAGACAGGAGCCTTCTTGCCAACGATATCATGATTGAGGTCAACCGCTATGACGAAATCGGCCCCCATCTCCCTTGCCACGCTTACCGGAACCGGGTTGACCAGACCCCCGTCCACCAGGGTCATGTCATCTTTCTTAACCGGGGTGAATATGCCTGGCACAGATATGCTGGCCCTTACTGCCTCGATGATATCTCCCTCTTTTATAACCACTTCTCTTCCGGTAGCAAGATCGGTTGATACGGCGCAGAAGGGGAGAGGAAGGTCTTCAATATTTCCTTCTCCTACATGGCCGCGAATGAAATCGGCAACCTTGTTACCATCAATCAGCCCTGATTTAGGGAAGACGACGTCGAAGAAATAGACGATCTTTTTCCAGTCGAGCTGCATGACAACCTCTTCCAGGGAGTTGATCTTGCCCGAGGCATAGACAGCTCCAACCACTGCGCCGATGCTGGCGCCGGCAACATAATCGACGTGAATGCCTGCCTCAGCCAGAGCCTTAATCACCCCGATATGTGCCCAGCCCCGGGCAGAGCCGCTGCCAAGAGCAAGACCTACCTTTCCTGGAGGGACTCGTTTATTTTTGTCGAAGGTATTTTTCATTTCCTTTCACAATGTCAGCAGCCCGGTTCAGCAAATTGGCCATATTCTGGCGAGCTTCTTTAGCCTTCTTCTTCAGGGCCACCTTGGTTTCATCAATATGTTTTTCAATGGCAGCTATTTTCTGGCTAACCTCTTCTCCGGCTTCGCCTTTGGCCCGGGCGTACCAGGCCTTTGCTTCATCCAAGTAAGCCTGCGCCTGATCGTAGGTCGTCTCTTTCTCAGCGGCGAGCCGGGCCTTCAACAGCGCAGCCTGGGCCTCAAGTTGGGCGTATCTTTTCCTGAGTAAGCCTACTTCTTCACTTTCTCTGATGCGAGTACCGTATGCCTGAAGCTGCTCCTCGGTGTGTGCGATCAGGGCATCGAGCTTTTCTTTTGCTTCCCCGACATTACCAGTGAGGGCCTTCTTGGTCTCGCGTATTTCGTTTTGCAGTTTGGCAATTTCCTGAGCGGCCCGTTGAGATGCACTCGCCCTGGCATCCGCCAGATACTTCTCGGCGTTGATCAGGGCCTGTTTCGCCTTTTCCGGAGCTTTATCAATCTCTAAGGCGATCTTTGCCTTAAGTAGGGCAGCTTTTGTCTGGGCCAGGGCGAGACAGGTGGAGGTCTCCTTCTTTAAGGCGGATGCCCTGGCCTGAGTTTCTGCAATGGCAGTATTCAGCGCCGCTTCGCTCCTATCGGCAAGGCCGCTCAATTCCGAAGCAGCCTCTTGGCCTCTCTTCCTCACGGCCTCCTTTACCGTTTTGACATTTTTTTTCAGAGCGTCTATCTGTCCTCGAGTAGATTTATCAGCGCTTTGATAGGCCTCGTCCAGATACGTTTTGGCTTCATCCAGGAAATGGACTGAGGCCTCCTTGTTTTTGTTGAGCCAAAGTTTCGAATGGGCCTGGAGTAAAGCGACCTTGACTTTTGTCAGGGCAACCTGGGTCTTAATAGCCTCCTGCCACTGCTTTTCAGCTTGTGGTTCGGCTTTTGCCTGATCTGGCTGGTCAGCAGCAAAGGCCGCGGACCCTGAAAAACCAATGACCAGACCAAACATTAAAAGTATTATCATCATTCTCTTTGTCATAATTATTCCTCCTTGTCTTTTTTTAAAGCCTCTTTTGCTCCTTTCCACATTCCGGAAATTGCGCCCTTTGTTACACTAAAAGATCTAGTTCCCAGCTCCCTGGCCTCTTCAGCCACAACATGAACGGCTTTGCCGGCAAGTTCCGCAGTTGCTTTGGCTGCACCCTTCCCAGCCTTCTTTAGTTTTTCTGATGTTCCTTCTGCAGCATGGCGAGCCTTTTCCCTCAAGACAGAGGTCGTTTTTTTGGTCTGATCGGCAAGATCATTCAATACATCCTTTGCCACATCTCCCGAACGTTGGGCTACTTTGCGGGTAGTCTCTATGAAAAGGCCCTCGATTGCCTCAAGATCTTCCTTTGTCTTAGCAAGGTCCTCGCGG
>JAPVVG010000056.1 GCA_028571455.1 Desulfobacteraceae bacterium
GAGCTTTTCTTGACATAAAAATTCTATAACTTAATCTCAATCAGTTGTCAATCAATATTTCAATGGACGTCCCCCATGTCGATAATTTCAATAAGTTCCATATCATGGCTTCTGGCAGCCATAACGAAAAAACAGGTATTTTTACAAAGTAATACAGGAAGATATTCCCTAACCCGCATTGCTTTGTAGAGACTACCGGAATACCCCTATCTTGTCGCAGATGTCGGCTTCTCAAAGTACCACTGCCACATGAGGCCAAAACCTAACCCGAAGGCATCATCAAAAGGTTCCTGAAAATCCTCGTATTTAACCTCGCAGAAGGCATATAGTTGTTTCCAAATATTCACTCCGAGCATGCTTTGTCCTGAAATGCTGTCATGGCGGTATTCATTCAATGGGTTATCAAAGTCTATATCACACCATGTACTGGAAAAGCAGTTTAACCGCCCGATACTAAATGGAATTTTTAGGTAAGGAGAAATCATCCACCAGTTATGTCCTTGCCGACCATCCGTACGAGCTAAAAAGACGGTTACGTCAAAGGTAGCATGCATTCTATTGAGAAATTTGCTTATACCTCCATAAGTTCTGGTACCACGCCAACGGAAACCGAAATAACAACGATCATCCGCAAAAGTGTCTATGTTATACTCCGCGGCCACATCAAACATATGCAGGACAATGTTGTCTTCGGCAATACCGAATGTGTTCAAAGGCTTGAACAGGTCAAAGCTTCCGAAATGGTTTTTCAGATTGGTTTCATCGTGACCATGGTCACCCGTAAAATCAACGAATCCATAAAGTTCCAAGTCAAATGGCAAATCGTTGGTTTCAAATTCAGGCGTCAATGTGACAAATTCTCTTTCTGTGTCATATTGATAGGAAATGTTAGACCACCAAAACTGTTTCGCTTGATCTTCAGCACATCCATGCCCGATAAAAATAAAATGCTCAAAAATGATAACGGTCAGAAACCATACAAAATATTTACTCATGTAGATTACCTCCGTAATTACCTTGTTGCCTATCGGGGGCGCGGGTGAGGAGCAAATCCCCGCCCAAGCGTGCTTGGGCGGGGATTTGTCTGTCTCCAACCGCGTTGATAGGCTGCGCTTCGCTCCCCACTGCTTTCTCACCCGCGCCCCCGATAGGCTGGAGCGAAGCGACAGCCTATCGCCGATAATCAGCCGCGCGGCTTTTTGCGTCGGCTGCATTAGCCTTGTTAGGATATGGTGCTTAAAAGAATACAGTTACCTCAATGCTGAAATGAAAGCTTCTTTTGATTTCAGCATCAAATCTTTTACCGCCTCCTGAATAGCGATCGCATAATTCTGTTTTGTGAGTTCTAAACGCTTTTGGCCATGACCATCCAAGGACTTAGAAGTTAGCAACATGTTATCAGAACGGTAGAAACTATATTCTATCTGAACATTAGCGTTGATTTGTCCTAAACGTACAATTGGCAATTCAAGTGTTGTGTTAATAATCTTCGGAACAATGATATAATCAGCACCATATGCACGTTGATTCTTTGATTCTTCAAGGCTATCAATCTGCACTGTTCTGTTAAACAATGCTCTGCACAACCCATTGATTTCCGAGGTAAGTGTATTCCCAAGATCAAAAATAATTGTATCAGGAAAAAGACTGCCCCCTGCCCAATTATATGCTTTTTTAGTAAATTGATAATTTTTAAATTCAGACGTTATTACTATGCAAGCGGTCTTTGTTTTAAGCTCAGTTGTTTCAAATAACATTTGGTTTGATGAAATAGTTGGTACACTTAATACATGGGTACATGCTGTAAAATTGGACAATACACAAATAATAAAAAAAAGCCTCTTCATAATTATTCCACCTCTAAACGTTAAATAATTCTAATCCTAACATGAAAATCATCGGTTTATCCGGTGCATTTTCTGGTTAGAATTTAGTATCGTGTCCCCCCCGAATTCGCCCCGAATTCGACTCCAACCCCCGTTTTTTTCTGTCCCCCTTTTTTAAATTAGTGTGAACTTATTATTTCCGAATAATCTGCCAGATCTTTCTGAAAAAAATGTCGTTTGTTAATTACAGCAGTTTTATCCCATCCCGCATGATTGCAAATTTGTTCAAAAATATATAATATTTGAGGTTGGTCAACTGAATAAATAGCATTCGTTTTAGAAAGTTGTTTAACTGCATCCTTAAAAGCGAATTCAATTAATGCTTCCGGCATTATTTCATAGTCTTTCGAAAAGCCATCTTCATATTTATACCATTCTTTAAGTTCTGTCGAAAACGTCGACAGTTCTAATTCTGCCATAGCTTGTGATAAAACGCTTAATTTTTGCAAAGGCCAAAGATGGGAGAAAACTATTTTTGGATCCTGATCGGGCATTATGCGTGATATTATTTTTATAGATTGAGATTCAACTCTTCCTATTAAATTTGGAAAGGCGTTTAAGTTTAAAGCCGCCACAATACAATTCATAGCAATTCGTTTATTCACATAAACCATAAGTTCCTCTCCCTGATGACCACTTAAAATCCCCTACCTGTGGTCGGGTTAAAATCCCCCAGCGACAGATTGTCATTTCGGGTGGTCGTAATAAAAAGGGTCAAATACTATTTTTCATTGTTTTGCTGAACATTGATTCGTTTATGATAGTCTCACCTTTAGCATCTGCTATTTTTTATCGGTATTTACCATGTCATATCGAGCTTGCTGTTTCTTTGATAACGGGATACCTTTTGTACTCGCAATTATATTTTTGTCGATATTATCAGGGCATATCAAACTCGCGGTTTCTTTAATAGCTACATGACCTTTAATATAATCATTTTTGGAATTTGAGTTATTCCATTCATTTCAACACTGAGCTCTCCTGCGGCTGAACGGCACCGGTCATTGCTCGCAGATTGAACTTAATATTTCCTTTTTTACTATAAATCGCACAGCGATTCAGCCGTTAGGAGAAGCGCTCTTGTTCTAAGTTTTTTTAATTTAATTTTTCGCACAAAGCCACAAAGCACAAAGAAAGATTGAATTCAGAATTTCTTTTTTTCTTCTTTGCGCCTGCGTCTTTGCGTGATGAGGATTTTTAATTTCTTAGAACGGGTGCTTCAGCGGCGAGGCTTTGCCGAGTCCGACTGAAAGCGTAATGTTAGCGCTTTCCCCATCCAAAATATTTCCTTACCGCCTCACGAGTTTCTGTAAGAGTACCAAGTTCTGGAAGATTTTTTCGCATCGAATCTTCTAAAACATCTTTCATAAAATATTCCAAAGAATTACCGTTGTGCGTTGTAAAGGTTGAAGTTTGGAATGGACTGCGCCAAGATCTTTGCCCCTCTAAAGTGTAAATACCGACAAACCGATTTTTGTCTTCGAATCCAGCAAGGGATGGTCTTTTAAGCGAATCTATAACAAAAACAAAATAGCCGGAAAAATTATCAGCAGCTCCCAAAAAAGTACCATATCGTTTTGATTCAACCGCTTTTAATATCGAAAAGTTATTAATAACGTTTTTCTTATGCCACTTCGTTTTACATTCGACTGTAGCGAATAATGGTTCACAGCAAATAACCACAGATCCATCTTCATTAACTGCCAAGTGTGGGAATGTCGTTCTCTCATATATCAAAATATCAATCTGAGGACTGATATTGTGTTCCTTGCTATCGGCAACCTGATTGTTGGCAACTTGCCCTGTACCAATATGGTAAATGCTTGGGAGGTACTGTCTTAGAATTCTCCTAAGCGCTTCTTCTATAGAGGCACCCTTGATAGTAGGATGCCTCGATCCCATTCTGGCTCGCTTAACCTGTGCCAGCAAGGAATCGTTCAGGAAACCAAGATGTTCTGTCCAAGGGTGTTTTTGCAAGGCTATATCCTTATTGCTCTAAACCGTGGGTGTAGTTGACAAAGTCATCTGTTGTATGCTCCAAGAAACGATAAGGCTTTATGGATGGATAAAGCATGTTTTAACCTTTATTCTTTGGACACTTACCGCAATGGTGTTCTTTGATAAAATCAAGCGTGTCGCCACTGATACGTTTTCCATTTTCAACATATACAACCTGTACGCTTACCGCCCGTCCGATATTACCAAGGTTTTCGCCGGGGCAGGGCTGTTCGGTGTAATGTGGGCATTCAGAGAAATCAAAATATTCTTTCACATTAGTCTCCTTTATTGAGGGGCTAATCGCGGTGCTGACCGGCGCCGGGGGCCGCACAAGCAAACGCAGTTTGATTGTGCGGTTCACGGTGTCCGGTCCAGTACCTTGTTCTGGCGCGTAGCGACGGAATAAGGGGCTGGACGCAGTCAGCACCGCGATTCACGGCGGCGCAGCCGCCGTGAACAAGTAATTATACGGATCTGGATATCATTACTTTTGTAATGTTATTCGTCAAAATACGCAATTTCTATTCGCACTACAGATATATTAAGAATACCAAACGAAATTCGTACTTTTCAAAACCTTTGATATCTTGATAATATCACAATTATTGAACTGCAACAGCGAGCGCATTCCCCGGAGCTTGCTGCGGGGTTAGCGAGCGAATCAAAAAATTGACAGAATTCCTTACAGTCGAAGATTCCCCGGAGCTTGCTGCGGGGTTCTTCAATTATTTGGACGGGGCCTAAAAATGTTGA
>JAPVVG010000057.1 GCA_028571455.1 Desulfobacteraceae bacterium
ACATCATACTGAAGTGTTATAGTAATTGTATGTTTCATCACGGTCTCTTTCTTTTTGGTTTTTGTTTCCAAACATAACCTTAGAAGGAGATCGTGATTTAATCAATTTTTAAATAAGCCACAACTTTTGAACGTTACCAAAGATTTAGCAAAGCCAATCCTTTTACCAGAGCTTTTCTGCTTTTACTATCGCAAAAAGAACCATTAAATCTAGTTAACGGAAACAAAATTGATTTAGGTATAGCCCTATCCAAATACAATTTAAAAGAATATCATCATATTTTTCCAAGATCATATTTGAAGAAAAAAGGCATTGAAGCACCAAGAATAAATTCAATTTGTAATTTTTGCTTTCTTCCTGCAGAATCCAACAAAAAAATATCCAATTATGCGCCCTCTAATTATATATTTTTTATTGTTCCTTCAGATGCTTATTCGGAAATATTAAACTCAAATTTAATGCCACTAAAAAAAGAAATGTATGAAAAGAATCAGTATGACAGTTTTTTGTCACAAAGAGCAAAAATTATAATTCAATATCTTGATCAAGTAATTGAAAAATAAGTAATTATCATATAACGAAAAAACATAAGTATCAGGTCTTCATTCTTCACATGGTGTTTCTTTTAACATGAGGTGTCAATTATGCCTTTGACTTCTGCAAAAACAAAATATGAACATGTGGTCTTAGACGAAAAAGACGTCCCTATTATTGCAGGGACAAACATGAAGATAATTGAGATAGTCCTGGAAAAAACCGCCTACGGGTGGAGCCCAGAAGAACTGCATTTCCAGCATCCCTATCTTACCTTGGGTCAAATATACTCAGCATTAGCCTACTACTGGGATCATCAGGATGCGCTTGATCGGGACATTGAACGAAGGCTTGCTTTTGTAAATCAGACCCAGACAATTACGGAACAAACGCCTCTCACTGCCCGGCTGAAATCCAAAGGATTGATCTGATTATGCTTGCGCTCTATATGGATCATCATGTGCCGCGAGCTATAACCGAGGGACTTCGCTTACGTGGCATAGATGTCATTACAGCCTATGAAGACGGTGCTGATGACATGGATGACTCGGCATTATTGGATCGAGCCACTGAATTGGGTCGAGTACTTTTCACTCAAGATGATGATCTCCTCGCCGAAGCAACTAAACGACAAAAAGAAGGTGTTACTTTTGGCGGGGTGATTTACTCCCACCAACTGCGAATTTCTATCGGCGCTTGTATCAACGATCTGGAGATCATTTCAAAAGCCGGCGAACCTGAAGATTTGATGAATATAGTGCAATTTTTACCGCTTTAAATACTAAGGACTCGCACAGAAACGGTCAAACATTTTACTGAAATAACATCCGCTGACATATTGTTAAACCTGACTTTCCCGATGCAAATCAAAAAAGACACAAAAGTTAAGGTCACATATCGTCCTGAACTTGGCACAGGCTTGGTGCTTCAGGTGGCGCAAGCTTCCGGAGGCGAATATAATGTTGATGTGATTTTTGAAAAAGATGGTAAAAGGTTTTTAGAAACTTTCCCCCAGAGCCTTCTTACGCCGGTCGCTGATATGTTTCAGCGATACCGGAACGGTGAATCCGATCATCCGATTGACTTTTTCTTAAAACAATTAGCATACCAGTTGCCACTTGAAAATTTGGGCGGTGAACTCTCCAACAGCAAAACAGACCTTCTTCCTCACCAGATTCTATTAACTCATCAGATTATTAGCGCGCGCAGGCGGAAATTCTTGATTGCCGATGAGGTTGGCCTGGGGAAAACCATTGAAGTGGGGATGATTATTAAGGAGCTATTAGCACGTGGAGAAGCCAGGAGAATATTAGTCATATGCCCAGCAGGCCTGACTGTGAACTGGCAGAATGAAATGAAAGACTGCTTCAGGATTTTTTTTGACATATTGGGCCGGGACTTTTCTGATGCTAATCCTCATGCATGGGAGCGGCACAGTTTAGTAATCGCTTCCATAGACACAATCAAAAAGCCGCAGCGTTTGAAAAAAATGATGACAGGGCCGGACTGGGACTTAATAGTTTTTGATGAAGCCCATCACCTGAGCAGGAAGAGATACGGTAAAAAGATAGACGTCACCCAGAATTACCGGCTGGCAGAAAAAACCAGGGGCAAAGCCCGTGATTTTCTCTTTCTGACGGCTACTCCTCACCAGGGGGATGCTTATCAATTTTGGTCATTGATCCAGCTTTTAGACGATCAACTTTTTGAAAAGCCGGAAGCAATGCTGGATCATAGAGGTCTCCTTGGCAGGGTTATGTTCCGGCGCACAAAAAGAGAAGTTACAGATGCCCAGGGCAATCCGATTTTCATGCGGAGGCAGGTGCACACCCAAAAATTTCAACTCTCCATGCTTGAGCAGAGATTTTACGACAGGCTGACCGAATATCTAAGAGAAGGATATGACGCTGCCGGCGCAGGGAAAGACAAAACCACCAAACAGCAGAGGGCAGTCGGTTTTGTTATGGCTACCTTTCAAAAAATCATGTCTTCCAGCCCAAGGGCAATTAAACAGGCTCTGAGACGTCGGTTAATCGCCCTCTATGCCAGGAAACAAATGGCACTGGAAAGTGGCATCCACGGGGCCATAACAAGGCCGGAAATTTCGTCCAGAATCATGAATTATCAGGAACAAATGCGAATTGCAGTTTCTGACTTACTATCCTATGGCAAGGATAAAATCGACTACACGGAAGCAGATTCATATATTGCCAGCCTCAAACAACGGTTAAAGAAAAGGCCCCGGTTTGAGGAAGAAGTCACCCATTGGGCATTGGATGCCATGGAAACGGGAAATGGTGTTATAGAAGCTGCGGCCAATATCCCTAACGAAGAAAAAAAGATAAAAGAGCTTATAGAGCTTGTGGATGAAGGGCCTGACCGGAAATTTGACACATTGATTCGTGCCATTGAACAGATCAGAAGGGAAAATAAGAATGAGAAGGTGATCATCTTTACCCAATACCTGGAAACACTTTATTTTTTGCAAGATGAGATAGGCAAATATTATGATCCTAAGAAGATTGCAATTATTAAAGGTGGCCCTTTGGAGGATAAAATTGCATCTTGCGAATCTTTCTGGGATGAAGACGGAGCTCAGTTTCTCATCTCCACCTCGGCAGGAGGTGAAGGAATCAATCTTCAGGTTTGTCGAATTCTATTCAATTATGATTTACCGTGGAATCCGATGGCGGTTGAACAGCGTATTGGCCGAATTCACAGATATGGTCAAACTGAGACTGTTCAAGCTTACCACCTCGTTGCCGAGGAAACCATAGAAGAAAAGGTTTATGCAATTCTCGATAAAAAACTTTTTGAGATAGCAATGACCATTGGTAAAGTAGACCCTGTAACCGGCAGCGTGAGTGAAGATTTCCGGTCGGAAATACTTGGATTTTTAGGATCAAGCACAAATTACACGTCCCTGTACAGGGAGGCTCTTTTAAATCGGAACTACGAAAGAACTGAACAAGAGATCTCAGAGGCCATTCAGGTGGCGAAAGATGCAAGTGAAGCCCTTCGACAACTCACTCAGGACATTTCAACCTTCAATTTGGAATACTACAGGGAACTGGAAGGAAGGTTTGCGCTGGAAGATCTGAAACGATTTACGGAAAAGGCGATCCTGGGATTAGGAGGAAGCTTCACCCCATCCGGCGATATTATTCAAATAACCGTTCCTCCGGCTTTAAAAAAATATCCTGACGTGGCATCCCGTTATGAAAATGTTAGCTTTTCCAGGAAAACCGCTACCCGCAAGAAAAATGTAGATTTACTTGGAATCGGGCATCCGCTCATAGATGCCTTATTAGACTTCTATAAAAGCGAATCCGTGTCGGGGGAACTGTTGAATGCCGGATGTGATGGCATGGACCCCTGCCTAACGGCTCGATATCTATTTACAATTGAATTTGAAGATGGAACCAAGCGTGAACTGTATCAGAGTTTCTTGATTGAGGGAGAAAAAGAATTAAACGATTTGGATTTTTTACTCCGCGATGATTTCAAAGCAAATGGATTGCCGGTGCCTTTATCCTTTATTGAGGATAAATTAAAAATGTTCACCGGGAATCATGAAGCAAAGATCCGTTCAGACTATGACGCGGTTATCAATGTCCGATACAAATGCGTTGGTATTCAGATAATCAATTAATCAAACGGACAGCGCTGGAAGGACGGCAAAGATTGATCTTGACGAATACATTTCAAGGACTGCGGGACGTCCATAATTAAGTAACTAACTCGCTATCCAATTGATATTTATGCTATTTTAAAACCTCTTTTTTCTGTCAGATGTGGTTTATTTTTGGATTTGCGGGACAACGTAGCTCAGTTTATAAGTTTATATTGTCAGGAAGGAAACCAACGGGGACAGTCATTGAATAGTGATTTGGTGTCGCGTCTTGATCAGCGCATTAGTTGGAAACAGATGCTATTGAAGCAGGTAGCATCCATAGAATTATAAATTTCTAAAATATATTGAAATAATTATAAAATATGACACATAATTATTCAAAACCAATTCGTAAAAAGCTGCTGGAGCTGGCCGGGTTTGCACATGAGCGCGAATTGAGCAGAGCCCTGGAGATGTTGGACAGACACTTTGCTCAATGGCGCCGGCAGGAAAT
>JAPVVG010000058.1 GCA_028571455.1 Desulfobacteraceae bacterium
CGCTTCTATCTCGTTTTCCAAAATATCAACTTTAACGTACACCTCTTGTTCCATCGTAGTAATAACTATCCCCCCTCTTCCACAAATGTTGAGATTTTTACGGACATCCCCAATTATTCCCCTACTATTCTACATGGAAAGGACGTCCCTAACTTTGCATAGAAACGGGTGAATTCAACCCCGTTTTTCCTCGTCTATCTCCTTCATTTCCCTCAACTTTTTTATTCTGGCTTGAACGGCCGGATCTTCGAACACATGGGCCATAACCAGAAGTTTTTCTTCTTCAATCTGAAGGAATTCGGCAAGGGGTCTGAGCTTCTTTTTCTCTTTTTCAAGAAGGTCGTTTAAACAAAAGATGTCGCGGATGGCCTTGCTCTGCAGAATCCGGAAATCATCCTTCATGTAGACCACAAGCATGGCCTGAGCCACGAAGTCACTAATCATGCTGTCGGAAAAGCCCATATTGTCGCTGATGCGCTTCAGGTTACAGAAAGCCAGGTTTTGGGCATCGCCAATGCCCAGTTCCCGAAAACGGAAGGCGATATAGTCTGTCATGCCCTGCAGTACCTCAAGAGGTATCTCTTCATATTGCCGCTTTTCAAGCCGCAAACTTCTCCTGGCCCGTTCAACAATATAGCCAAGGGCCTGCTGCGGGAAAATTCCACAGAGGAAAAAGACCATCGGAGCAATGTTTGACTGCCAGTTGGACATAAAAAAGTAAGCGGTAACCAGACAGATGGCCAAAGAAAAGATAAAACGGACCAGGTAATTGATCAGGGTTTTTATATGGAGGTCGGAGTTAGAGTTACGGTTGACAATATCAAGAAGGCTATAAATCAGAGCCCCGAGGAAACCGAAGGTCAAAGCAATAAGATACGGGATGGCATGCAGCCTATTTTCAAGCTTTGCCCTGGGGTCGATCCTCTGTACCGCAATTTCGTGGATTCTTTCCAGACGCTCTTTGCTTTTCTGGACAGCATACCGCTTCTGTTTGTTCTGTTTTAATTCCGGCGATTGTAACTTTTTATCAAGTCGTTCAATTTTCTCACGGATTACTTCAAGTTTGGATTCGAAATCGCCTGATTCATCGATTATCGGCACCTCGGCCTTGATTATCGGCACCTCGGCCCTGCTGATATAATTTCGGACAAAAGAAGAAAATCTGTCTTCAAGATATTTGAGGCGTATCTCTTTGTTTGCATCCTGATTATCAAAGTCATTTTTCAGCAGATTTGCATCGGCAAGGTCACTGGTGGCCAACATCTTCTTGTAGGTCTGCCCATACATGAAGGGGTGGGTATACATTGTATTGGAAAGATTCACCCTATCCACGGTGAGAAAAAAACCGAAAACCACAAAAATCTGTAACAAAAGGGCAGGGATGAACCAGCTTAAGACCCAGAGCATGAGACTCCGCTCCTCTACGCGGTCGGAGTCAGGGTGTTCAAGCCCATACGGCGCTAAATAATTCTGGTAAAAATAGTAGAAGGTGATGAGGACATAAATCGAACCGACAATAAGGCCGCTTATAATACCAGAAGTCCGGCTTTCACAGAACCAGCCAAACCAGACTAAGGCACCAGCCATCAGCAGAATATATAGCAGAACAACAATGAAAAAACTCACATTGGCACGCCTCATGATCATTCCCCCCCCCTCAAGGATTAATAATTTCCCCGAATATTTCATGAATATTCATGTTATGCAGCCCGTAGGTTGGGGTGAGCCATCGAACCCCAACATTCTTTTCACCTCATCGCTCGCCATAACTGCTTTCTTCGTTGCCGCCGTCTCCACCACCCCAATAGCGGTCAATCATCCCCGCTACGATATGTCGATTAAGGAATGGGGTCAGAATGGGGTGACCAATTACAGTTTCCCCGAATATAATTTTTGGACGGGGAAAAGGATGACTTGACCCCATTCTCGAACTCCACATTTAGGGCACATAATTGGTTTTTCGAAATCGGGCCTAAACGTTTGCTCATTTATTTTTATTATTCCGACAGCAGAATCGAATATACCGTTACATTTTTTACACTCAAAATTTATTTCCATGACTACCTCTTTGTAGAGCTAACAAGTGATTATACAGACTTAGATATCATCACTTTTGTAATGTTATCCGTCAAAATCCGCAACTTCTCGTCGAGCTACAAATCCATTAAGAATAACAAACTAAATTCGGACTTTTGAAACTCCCCGCCGCCCCGCTGGAACGGGATCTCCGCTTTGCTCCGACAAGCAGCGGGGAATGCCTCGCTTTTGCGGTTCAAAAACTTTGATATCTTGTCAAAGCTTGCAGTAGGTACAGATCAGGTTCAAGTGGAGAATGAGGATGAGTCGGTACAGTTTTCTGAAATAATCGCGATAGTATCAGTTGGTGGCCTTGAAGTCAAATTTTTAAGGGTTAGGCGATTTTGATGGGCTCGTAAAAAAACAAATTCATCAGGTGTAAAGTGTAACGTGTCAGGTTAAAAAAATGCCTGTTTAATCATACCCTCAAAAATACAGTTGACTTTGGTTTTAACAATCCGTAAGATACAAAAAATGTTAGTGTTCTTGGTTGTAACTAAAAATCACGTAAGCCCCGGAATAATCCGGGGCTTTTTTTATTGGAACACAGAAAGAAGGTGTATATTGAATTTCAAGTCTTTTAATTTTCATCCCAATGTCGCGGCAGGCGTCGTAGCGGCGGGATATGTAACCCCGACCCCGATTCAGGCTCGGGCAATTCCGCAGGTCCTAAAGAATCATGATGTGATGGGGCTGGCCCAAACCGGCACCGGTAAAACGGCTGTCTTCGTTCTGCCGATACTGAATCGGTTGATCGAAAAAAAAACGGCCTGCATCCGTGCTCTGATCATGGCCCCCACCCGAGAGCTGGCCGAACAGATTCATCAGGCTATTGAAACTCTGGGTCGCAAGACCCGCCTGAGAAGCACTACTGTTTACGGTGGCGTTGGTATTAATCCGCAGATTCAGAAACTGAAACGTGCTGATATTGTTGTGGCCTGCCCCGGTCGGCTTCTTGATCATATCAACCGTGGTACCGTCGATCTTTCCCAATTGGAAGTGCTGGTTATTGATGAAGCCGACCAGATGTTCGACATGGGGTTTCTCCCTGATATCCGGCGCATTTTGAAACATCTTCCCAAAAAGCGTCAGACGCTACTTTTCTCGGCTACAATGCCTACCGAAATACGTCGCTTAGCAGGGGATGTTCTGCGAGATCCGATCACCGTCCAGGTGGGGATTACCGCACCTGCGGATACGGTTCATCATGCGCTCTATCCGGTGGCTCAGCATTTGAAAACGGCGCTACTGTTAAAGCTGTTGGGAAATACCACCGCCGAGTCGGTGCTTGTATTTACCCGGACCAAGCATCGCGCCAAAAGCCTGGGGAAAAAGCTGGCTGGTGCCGGATACCGTTCGACTTCTCTGCAGGGAAATCTTTCCCAGGGAAAACGGCAAGCCGCATTGGATGGCTTTCGAGACGGGACATTTAAGATCCTGGTGGCCACTGATATCGCCGCCAGGGGCATTGACGTTACCAAGGTTTCGCATGTCATCAACTACGATATTCCTTCCACCCCCGATGCATACATTCACCGAATCGGACGGACCGGCCGGGCGACTCGCAGCGGCGAAGCGTTCACCCTTATTACCGGAGAAGACAAAGAGATGGTCCGCGCCATCAATAAGCTTATCGGCGCTTCTATAGAGCGACGAACCCTGGCGGACTTCGACTATAAGGCTGCGCCGGTAACACGGCAAAGAAAAGGCCCCCAACGTACCCGATGCGGGTATCAAACGCAAAGGAGCAAGCCCGCCCATGAGCCAAAAGGACGGGTTAGGAAAGGGGCGTTTGCCTGGCTGTCCACCCCAGAGGCGAAGGTAGCCGGCAGGGCGGAACTTAGGGGACATTGTTGACCATAGATAGTTATTTGAAGCTCCCCGCCGAAAGCAGCGGGGAATGCGCTCGTTTTTGCGGTTCAACGATGAATTGAGAAAAGTGGGAAATTAGAGGAGTTTTTTATAAACGTCTTTACGGTGTCCGACTTTTACGACAAGGATGACGAGTCGATCCTCATGAATTTCATAAACAATCCGGTAATTACCAGCACGAATCCTATGAAAAGTATTGTTGCCTTTCATTTTGGTAGTAGCCGGGTCAGGCAAATTTTAAGGGTTGGGCGATTTTGATGAATTGGTAAAAAACCGAATTCATCAGGTGTTAAGTGTTAGGTGTCAGGTTAAAGCACTTGTGTTTTTTATCTAACTGTTTAACACTCAATAAATAAAGACAGACTACCCTTGCAATACGTTTATTTCGACAGCCCTTATAGCATCAGCGGCAGAACTCGTTATACCGCCTGTATAGCCTGAGCCTTCGCCTATGGGATACAAATTTTTGATATTTACCGATTCAAATTTTTCATTGCGTTTAATCCGTACAGGAGATGAAGTTCTTGTTTCCGCACCTAACAATATCGCATAATTTGAAACAAATAATGGAATTTCTTCTTTCCATTTATTAAATGCGGCCAACAGCTCCTCGACCACAAATGCTGGAAAAATGTCTTTCATATCAGCGGGAACGGCCCCCATCTTATACGAGTTTTTATTTAAGCCTGCAGAACTGCTATTGCCTAAAAAATCCATCAAATTTTGCGCAGGAGCTTCCCATCTTCCTCCTCCCGCGTTAAAGGCCTTTCGCTCAATATCCTTTTGGAACTCTAAACCAGCCAAAGGACTGGTTGATTTATAATCATCCGCATGACAGCTTACAACAAGCGCTGCATTTGAAAATTCAGATGACCTGGGTGAGTAGCTCATCCCGTTTAAAACCAGCATGCCTTGATTAGATGAAGCATTAATTACCTCACCTCCAGGGCACATGCAGAATGTATAAACCCCCCTCCGAATTTTTCGATTGGTATAATTTAAAGAATAGGTAGCAGCCCCTAAGCCAGGAAAATCCTTATATTTATCGCCATATCGCATAAGATTAATAGTTTCAACAGGATGCTCAATTCTCACACCAACAGAAATCGGCCTCTGCTCAATAGCAACACCTTTTTCATGCATCATCTCAAAGGTGTCGCGCGCAGAATGTCCCAAAGCAATATAGATACTTGAAGAAAGATATTCCTTCTCACCATTTATTATAATACCTGAAGCCTTACCCTCTGATATCAGGATGTCCGTCATTTTTGAGCCATAATATATCTCACCGCCTCTCTCCTGGACATAGCTCCTTATATTACGAACTATCGCGCACAACACATCAGTCCCCAAATGGGGCTTGCTTATGTACCCTATTTCTTCAGGCGCACCAAATTTAATAAAAGTCTTCAACACCCGATTTACATAGCTCGAATTATGATTTCTTCTGGAAAACAGCTTCCCGTCCGAGTATGAACCGGCGCCGCCTTCACCAAACTGAATATTTGATTCAGGGTTTATCTCCCTTTCTTTTATCAGTCTTTGAACATCAAGGGAGCGTTCTTCTATCTTTTTACCTCTTTCAAATATTAAAGGTTTAAGCCCATAATCAATAAGTTCAAGAGCAGCAAACATGCCGGCCGGACCGAAACCTACGATTATAGGCCTGTCTTTAATGTTGGTTGTTTTCCTGTTTGCTTTTATTGGTTCGCTGTAGACCGGGAAGTTCTGCTTGTTTTCAAAGCCATCAGGAGTCCTGACAACTATTGAAATTTTATAATAAAACTGTTCTTTACTGCGCGCATCAAGGGATTTGCTCAGAATTTTCGCGATGGTTATATTCCCTGCGTCAATTTCCAATTGTTGGGAAGCGGCTTTTACGTATTCATCCATCCCGTCTTTTTGAATGGGAATTTGTAAATCGCTGAGTATTAGCTCCAAAGAAATACTCCTGTCTCTAATGCAAGTCTGCACCTGCTGATTCGGTCTTATCCGCCCAGTACCGGGAAAAGCTGTTTAAGGCCGTTGGCAATGAACTCCACACCCACCGCGGCCATGATCAGACCCATGAGTCGGGTTACCACGTTGATGCCTGTTTTGCCAAGCAAACGGGTAATGGCGGGGGCCAGTCTAAACGAAAGGAAGGTCAAACATACCAGGAGCACTATGACACCGAGCAGATAAAAATAGTGTGCGACAGATGTATAGCGCTGGGCGTAGAGGATAACGGTGCTGATCGCTCCGGGCCCAGCCAGGAGCGGGGTGCCCAGGGGTACCACGGCCACGCTGTCGCGCTCGGCAGAGTCGAGCCCCTCCTCTTTTGTTTGCTTGACACGGCTTATCTTGGCATGCAGCATGGAGATGGCCATGAGCAAAATCAGGATACCGCCGCCAACCTGGAAGGAACCTACCGATATTCCGAAGAAGCGAAGGATGGCGTCGCCTGTGAACAGGACAATAACGAGAATTATCCCCATGGAGACAGAAGCCATGAAGCCGTTTTTGTTGCGGACCCCATCAGCCTTATCCGCTGTCAGGTTAATGAAAATAGGGATGACTCCCACTGGGTTGACAATGGCCAGCAGGGCGGCAAAGAATTTGAGGTATTCGCTGATATTTCCTGTTTCCATATATAAAACCTTTTTTAACTTTCTTTTCGGACAAAGCCTTCTTCGAGGTCATGTCTCCAAAGATGTTTGGTTGCATTTTTCCCCTGGAAGGGTTCAGCTCACCGATTATCTTTTCTCAGTGCATCCCTTGAAGCTCTATCCACAAGTGTAAAAAGCCTGTCAATGTTATCTTTTTTTTTCGATAACTGGTGCCCACGCACTTTAACAAATTTACAATCCAACTGATCGATCATTCTATAAAACTCCTGATACAGCTCATAATTATTGAGGCGCTTATTTTTCTTTGAAAAATAATCACTTTTTTCCAACCGATCACGTCTTCCCTGTAAACCCATAATGTTTTGAGAATCAGTATATACAGTCACCTTGCTACCCAATGCTTCAATATCGCTTAGCGCCCATAATAAAGTCTGCAATTCCAGCTTCGCTGAAGACGTATTCTCAAATCGCCTCACTTTCACGCGCGCTTTCAAAGAATCCTCCGGAAGTCCACGTTCGGAGACAGCCAGGTAAGCCCCATATCCAATATTTGTCTGAGTGTTCACACTTCCATCTATAAGTAGGATCAGTTTATCCATAACGAGAACAGTTGCAATATCGAAATCTCCTTCATGGGTCAAAGGCAGACTTGACCCCTTTTCTAGATATTTCTCTTTTGATAGTCCGGATATGCCGGCAGGATCATAGTTGTTTGATTGCTTTTTAAAATAAGGCGGATCAAAAATAATCAGCTCTGGTTTGGTTTTACCTTTTATCGGCCATTTTAAATTGGTGATATCCCAGAAACAGGGTTCAATTTCCGGTCGTGTATCCGGCCGGTCGTCCATGTCAAAGCTCCAGCATTTCCGGTTAAACGCGAGACAGGTGTCAGCCGTCACTCCACCGCCTGTCACCTGTCTGCGTGCAACGCACAGGCAGATGGGATCAAACACCAGATCGTTCTGATCTGAAAAATAATACAGAATGTGTGCAATCATTTGGGCCGGGATTTGACCGGGCCAATCATCTCCGAAACGTTTATCACAATCATTCCAGTTCCACAGGTCCCATGTGCGCAGTCCCCAGTTAAGCGCCTTGAATCTATCAAGATCGTCTTTCTCTTCTAAGGCAATAGACCAGACCACCGGCTCAGTCCACCCATGCTTTTCAGCCACTTGAGGGACTGTGAAACCTTTTAATAAGTCGGCATTTAGCGGAATTGCCAATGATGGCATTTTCGCTAAATGGTCGGATAAAGTCCTCTGCGGGATATTGAATCTCTTTGCAATCCTCTCTTGTGGCAGACCAAGCCGGTGCATACGAAAAGTCGTTAGATCCATTTCCAGCTCGGTTGACGCTCTTAAATCAGCAATATAAGAGTCGACTGCCTGCCTTGAACGACCGATTGCCTGTCCGATCTCAAAAGATGTCAAACGGGGATTGTTTTCATATGCCCGTCGGCCCGTCGTTCTGGCTTCATCTTCAGTTAACTGGAGAGGGCCTATTGCTTTTTTAGCCGCATAGAGGAGGGGATCCAAACCATCCAGCGTTATAATGTGGACCGGTATTTCGGTTGCGCCGATCTCCTTGTATGCCTGCAAGCGGTGGGCACCGTCCAGAATGCGGTATTTATCATCATATTTCGGATGAATCTGTACCTCGATGGGATCGATCTCAAAACCATCGCGCATGTTTTCGGCAAACATGGAGACACGCTTTAAAGAAACCCCTTCCCGTGGGTATATGTCCTCATCCAGGATTATTTGTGTAATGGGAACTGTGCAGGCTGTTTTTGTCATGATGTCACTTTCTGCAATAATCAGGTTTAAATTGATGCAAAAGCGCAGGAACGAAGGTCAAAAAAGCAAAAGAAAAAAACGCCGCTTAATCAATCACAAGGAAATGAAATGGGGTCTGCCTTTGACCCTTATTAATAATGTCCTGTATTTTTCTGTCTGCCTTTTAATTTTTCTGTCGTATTTTTAAGCTTCGAAACTCTTCTGTTCCCAAGGTTTTTGTCTCTTATTGTCTTTCATGGGTCAAAGGCAGACCCCATTTCTTTTTTTTTAGAGTCCCGAGAAAGTGTGTTCCGGATCAGGCAGACCGACAAATGGTAAATTTTCTTTTGTCCAGTATTCCTGAAAAGCCTTTGTATTTTCCGGACCAACAACTAAAACTTTAGTATCCAGGTTCTTAAAGCTTTCATAATCCTGACGCAACTGCGCCATATGCCTGCGGCTGTAAGGTCAAAAAAATCCGCGATTGAATACAAGCAGCACATTTTTTTATTGGCAAAATTGGAGAGAGACACTGCATTTCCATGAATATTTTGTGATGTGAATTCAGGTGCCTGTGTGCTTATACTTACCTTGGCCATGAAAGCTCCTTCCTTAAGTCTTCTACTTATAATTCAACCTAATTTGAGCGATTTTTTACTCGGTTTGCGCTAATCTTTTGCGCAGAGGTTTCGGCCTCAGCCGGGTGACGTTAGATATGTCCAGGGTTTCAAAAACAGGATAAACCGAAATATGATCGCCATGAGAAAGTATATGGTCAAATTTTACTGAATTGCCGTTGATCAGGATGAGATCAACTTCTGTGTGCGGCACGCCGATTGCTTCAATGACATCCTTAACTGATGGACTGCCGGAAAATTTATAAGGGAATGCGATTTTTCTTTTATCAGCCGGAAGAAAATCATTTAATTCTTCGTAAAATCTAAACCATGCGATATTTGACACTTCTGGTACTTTTAATAATTGGCGTAACATTTTAGAGCAAGGGCCAGACAAACGGGTTGGAGAAACCCCGAACAAAGGAACATTTGTCATCTCTTTTAATCTGCCTTTAAGTTTGCCGTCTTTGGCTAAACTAAGTTTATATTCCGGGTCTTTAGAAGAACGTAAAGTATTCCAGGCATTTTTTTGAAATGCAACCGCAATACCATTAGGCGTTAAAAACTTATTTGCACAGTCAAGAACTCTTTCAGTTTCCGCCTGTTCTAAACGTCTTAAGGCCCTTATTCCAAGAAGTTTCTGAATACCTGCTATGCCACCCCACTTGCCGCCCGGCGCACTTGGCATGGTTATGAACACACAAAGACCTATACGGAAAGGAGAATTATATTCCAGATCAAACAATGCTTCCCTGCGCTGTTTGTTTAGCTTAGTTACTGACTGATTAGAATCAAAAGGAAGATCAAGAACACCAGCCGGCTTTAGAATGCGTTTCCAGAAACGATGCTCTTTTTTATCTCCTTCAAACGAAAAAAACATCCCCTCTTTTACTGAATGGCTGGCAGGATTTCCAAGGACAAGCAAAAGTGGTGGCCTATTATCAACTTTCGCGGGGATTAGTTGCTCGGATTTATATTTTAACCGGTCTCCTTCGCGTTTAAATATGTCTCTGTTACAGGAATCAGATTCAAGAAAGGCTTCCCACTTTTTTTCAAATATTTTCCTTTCATTTTTGTCGGGAAATAGTTTTTTGAGATCGATTTCGCATCGGAGTTTTACTGGATCTATTTGTCGATATGAAAGTATGGCACCTGACATATTGGCAGCCTTTATGCATCTATTTGTCGGGTTACTTATTTAGGATGTCCCGGAGGCGCAGATTTTTTATATAATTTCAACAGGATGCACCAACGAGTACTCCATGTTTACTTTGCGAATTTGATTAATAATTTTTTCTGACTTGCTGACTAAAACAAACATGAGCTGGTGCCAAAAAATTGCTGTCGTATGAACTGATGCTACAGTGTCTGTAAGTCTTTCCTGAATTCTTTTGAAATCTTCAATAAAATATCAAGCATTCAATTCCTTTAACCAAATTGGATTCTCTACATTTCTATCTGCCATGTTTTTATTATTCATTTCTTGACAGTGTGCTTTAAATAATGTATCTTGTTAATACAAGTTATTGATCATATGCCTACAACATATTGTACATATTAATACAATTTATGGAATACAGACTTAACAAACAGACATTATTAGATGTATTGGGGCAATGGAACGCTTTTTTAAAACGCAAAATCCATCTCATTGCCTGTGGAGGAACAGCACTAACCTTGTTAGATATTAAACAATCTACCAAGGATGTTGATTTTTTAGTCCCCATTGAGACAGAGTATAAGTATTTAATAAAGACCATAAAAGATTTGGGTTACCAACAAAAAACAGTTTCTGGTTGGCTGAGACAAGAGGACAAATATATATTTGACATATTTCCGGGAAAACGTATCCATACAACGGAATTATTGGAATCTCCATTAAAAGAAGATAAACATACATTTTTAAAAGAGTTTTCTCATTTATACATCGGCATTTTGAATGACTATGATTTGATTGCCAGCAAACTTTTCCGTGGATCAAGCGTTGATTTTGAGGATTGTCTGATGCTGGTGAAAGCGCGTAGCAAGAAAATTGATATAAAATACCTTGTAGAGAATTTTAATGAGTTAGCTAGTTATGATATTTCTGAAAATCGTATTACTAAAAACTTAAATGATTTTTTAGCTCTCCTTCGAGAGGAGAAACTTTATGATTAAAAAAGACTTGCTGGAAAATTTAAACCGTCTTGGCTTTTCACTTATGGAAACAAAAGATGACTTTGATGTTAACAAAACACTTGCCGAAGTTGTTAAAAGTAAAGACACTCGGTTATGGGAGGGATTTCCTGTTTTGTTGGCTAATGCCGCCCAGGAATTTAGTTTTAATTATGATGAAGTTCTAAAAAATTTGACAAAAAAAGAGTTTCGAGAAGATTTTCACGCTTTGTTATTATTATCATTGGCATTATATCAACACCACCATTTGTCATTTGTTTGGTCAAACCAAATAAAAAAATTGCTTTCAACGGAAGAAGTTGCTCGTTTGCAAAAATTAAGAAATTTCTTGGCCCATGGTGATTTTCTCTCCCTAAGAAACAGACGTTTTCATTCTTCTCGTTTAAAAAATATTTTTAATAACTATTTTGAACAAGATGCAAAAAAAACAAGACAGTTGAAAGAAAAATATGAGGAGTTATCTCTTGAATATGCTTTATCTCAGATATTTTCGCCAAAACAAAAAGAATTGTTTAAAAAGAAAATCAATGGTGAACCGTTAAATAAGACGGAAAGGGAGTATTATTCCCGTACCGTAAAGAAAAAGGTTTCAGCTCTGGCCAACCCGGAACTACACCGCCTTGCACAGAAGTTGATGGAATATTAATGGGGTTTGGGGACGCCCTTTACATTTCCACATTTACAATTTTAGGTTTAAGAATCGACCTGCCCGCCATCGGCTTCGCCTTCAGGCGAGGCGGGCGGGTTAGTTTGTAGCACTTTTCTTGTACTATTTTCTTTCCTCGCTTCACAGACAAACTTACCCCTGATAAGGAAAGATTTAATCGCCTTTATAATTCAGCCATGTTAATGCCAAGATCTCTTACCGCCCAATAGCATAATAAACTTCTTGCCTCAACCCGTTTGCGTTCTTTACCTGTAGCCCAGATATTGGAAATGTTTTGCATACTTTTGTAAAGGTCTGGGGTCAAGGTCTGGGGTCATTATGTTGCGACTTTAGTTATGTTGCAAGTTTTGGATATACTTCCCTTTAAATATCAAAAATATATTTTCTTTGCATATAATTCTTCTTCTGATTATATTCTTTAATAAAAAGGGGTTACAAAAACTCGCAACATAA
>JAPVVG010000059.1 GCA_028571455.1 Desulfobacteraceae bacterium
CCACCTAACATCCGGTATGGAATTCCAAGAGATCTAAATGTCTGTTCAAAGGAAAGAGAGCAGAATTTAGTCCGGTACAAAACAGCCATTTTGCCATAAGCAAGATCCATTTCGTGAAGAGATTTGATCTTTTTGGCAACCCAATCAGCCTCTTTTTTTTCATTGTAAAAATCATAAATCTCAACCAGCCCCCCGTGCCTCTCGGAAAAACACTTTTTTTCCATCTTATAATCATTATATCCGATCAGATCATTTGCCGTTTTAACAATCTCATCCGCGGAACGATAGTTCTGTTCCAGCTTGAATACCCTGGCCTTTTTATACTTTTCAGGAAACGAGAGAAAATGATCCATATTGCTTCCTCTGAATGAATAAATAGCCTGCCAGTCATCGCCTACACAAAAAAGGTTGCCATTTCGAAGCAGCAATCCTGTAAGATCCTCCTGAAGATTATTTGTATCCTGATATTCATCCACAAGAATAAACTGGAAAAGTTTTCTGTACTGCTTTCGCACATCTTTGTGATCTCGAAGCAGGTTACGTGTCAAAAGCAAAATATTATCAAAATCAACAGCATTATTTGATTTTAGTTCCTTTTCGTAAAGATTAAAAACATCGAGCAATTTGATACGGAAAGCGTGAAGCTTATGGTCAAGATAATCAAAAGGATTGCCTGAGTTTTTTGCACTGGAAATCTGAGATAGAACAGGTTGGACATACTTTTTGTCAAAATTCATTTTTCCGACAATAATATCTTTGATTATCTTTTGCTGCTGGTATACTGCGTAGATCTGGAGAGGAATATTATACCCAAGCAAAGAGCAATGTTTCTTTAAGATTTTAAAACATGCAGAGTGAAATGTTCGAACCCATGGGAAACATTCCCCCGGGATTTTTGTCATACGAACAAGACGGCTCTTCATCTCACCGGCAGCCTTATTGGTAAATGTAATTGCAAGAATACGTTCAGGATCATAGCCGCTTGATATAAGATGAGCAATTTTGGCGGTCAATGCCCGTGTTTTACCGGAACCGGCGCCCGCTACGACCAAAGTAGGGGAACCAATATATTCAACAGCTTCTTTTTGTTGTGATGAAAGTTGCATTATATTCCTAATGGGTATTTTATTCCTGATGCCTTGAGAATGCTATTATAAGTACCTGCTGGAACCTCATTTGCCCCGTGATAGTCGACCCGAATGAGTCTATTCCACCCAGCTTTTCTTCAGGATAATATTTTCGTTTAATATCAAATTTAAAACCACTTGACGAGTAAATGTTGTGCAGCAAATTCTAATGTAAGGAGGAAGTTATTTCTGTTCGTGTCCTATGGTAGCGCCAAATGAATTTTTGTGGCTTTTTCGATCTTGCTCATCTCTTTCTTTCCTATTGTCCCGATCAATTTTACGATCCTGCTTTTGTCGAGGGTGCGGATTTGGTCTGTCTTAACCTTTGAGGCCTTTGGATGTTTTCCGGTTCCTTTGGGTAAAAGCACCTCAAAAGGGTAGATATTCTGGAGATTCTTAGAAGTAACAGGCAAGATGGTTACCGTTGCAGAAAATTCGTTGTTTTTGTTATTAGATACAATAACGACAGGGCGGGTCTTTGAAATTTCTTTTCCCACAACCGGATCCAGGGCGGCAAGACATATTTGCCCCCTTTTAATATTCATCCCATCCCTCCAGATCACCGGGCTCAAATTCCTTTGTTATGGCAAGGCTCTCTGCTTTCCTGGCCTTATAGCCTTCTTCCATGAGCCTCTGCATTTGCTCATTTTGAATTTTTTCAATCCGTTGTTTCAAGGTTTCAGTAATGAAACCACTCTTTTTCCTGGGGCCTACTAATTCGTTCAACTGGTGAGCCAGATTTTCCGGAATGGTGATGTTTAGCCGAACCATATCCATAATACACCTCCATAAGGATATTATTACACACATTCATAATACATATTATAATGGGTCGTCAATGGAAAAAATACAAGGAACCGTAATAGTTCAGCTAATTTTAGACAGGATAATCAATTGCTCTTAAGCGTTTAACCGATAGGCTGACTGCGGGTTGCGAAATCTTCAGAAACAGAGCAAACCGCAACCGCAACTGTCAAAGAAGCGATTGGCCATGAGATTATCCCAGCCACTCTACTTTCTCCGGCGCTTCAATTCAGGCAGAAAAGCCAGTTCGCTGCACTGGCAACAAGTATTGTATCAGGGCCATTTCTGATTTTCCTGGCAACATTTTTTTGGTTGATCAATTGAATCGCTGGAATATGTAAAATATTTTGAAATTTTACCAGATGTGGACTGATGGCCGTCTCCGATAATTTTGCTTCAACCATGAAAAACGGATTTGCGTTTTTGGTGACCAGGAAATCCACCTCTTCCTTTTGCTTGTTCCTTAAATACCAGAGTTCATATTCTCCGAGACCAAAATCATTCCAGAGCGTTACAGCGCGGCTTAGTTCTACGGCAACCATATTTTCAAAGCGTAAAGCCTCGTCATGAACCCTGCAATAATCATAAAAGTAGATTTTTGGTTCTTTAACCAGGCTTCTGGAAATGCGTTTGCTGTAGGGTCGAATTTTAAAAACAAGAAAAAACTGCTCAAAAACCGTAATCCAGGAAGATACTGTCTTATGAGATATTTTTAATGTACGTGCATGATTTGAAAAAAAAAATGGACTGCCGACGCACCCTGATAAAAGAAAATATAAAGCCTCCATCGTGTCCACCTGTCGAACGGCGAATTCGTCTCTTATATCATCTCTTATAACCTGGCTGTGATAGGATTTGGTCCAACGGCGGTATTTCAACCTGGTACCCTTGAGAAAAGGTTCCGGGAATCCGCTTACCTGAAACATGGTTTCCCATGTTTCCTGAGCGATAGCGCTTTGTTCCGGGATTTCCGTTAGAATACTGACATCTTCTATGCCTATTGATAAAGCAAAAATCTCCCCAATGGTAAAAGGGTAAAAATGAAAATGTAAATATCTACCAGCTAATGCGTCTCCTTTTTTTCGTGAAAACTCCAGCCGCCCGCTGCCGGTAATTAGAAAGCGAAATTCATCAGCAAAACCGTCGTAAATACCTTTCAGGTAGTTTTTCCAGTCTATATATTTATGAATCTCATCCAGAATAATCAGCGGAAGGTCTCCCTTTTTGCGGTCCACCTCCTCAAAAAAAGTAGGATTGGTTAAAATTCTGAATTACCATAAAGTCAAGACTAAATGGTAATTAAATCCAAAATGGTCAAATCGTATTCGCCTTTTTAAAGTTAAACCCATTTGATTTAAGATGATATTTGCGCTCAAAGTTTTCCAAGTCGATTTAATAAATTATCCCTATCGACACCATCTGTAAATATCCTTTTACGCTCTATACCTCTGGCAATAATATAATGAAGCGCGGGCAGGCATCTATTCTTGATTGGCTATTAGATTATTGCAGATTCCCTGTAGCGAGCTACAGGGAATCTTCGACCGTAATGGTGAAGGGGGGCATCCTTAAATACTAAAATAACTCAATCGTCCAGGTGATAACCTGCTTCTTTCGCTACCTTCTCTCCTCTTTTTACTGCGTAGCTCACCGCCGCAAGTGTCATATAGGGATTCAAATGAATATACCGGACCAATTCCTGAAAATAGCGATCTTTCTGGCATATACCGGATAAGCAATCTTCTCATCAGCCCGGCAATACCATGGGGGCCGCTTTGAAACAAAAAATGGGCGTGATTTGATAAAAATGACCATGCATAGCATTGGGTCCTGGTTTCAGGCAGGAGAATAGATAGCCGTTCGATGATATTTTCGCGATCTTTATCATCGTTGAATATCCTACGGCGCTCTATTCCTCTGATCATGATATGATGCAAGAGGCCGGGAGTGTCTAATCTCGCTGTTCTGGGCATGGTCGCATGCATACCACCAAGAACACTCGATGTCAGGTTATTTTACTATTTAAGGACGTCCCCCCTTGGCACAGTCCAGCCATGCTTTTCAGCTACCTGGGAGACTGTAAATCCTTTCAATAAATCAGTATTTACAAGTTTTGCCAATTCTGGCATTTTTTGTAAATGGATAGAAATAGTCTGCTGTAGTGCACCAAGCCGGTTCGCCATTCGCTCCTGTGGGATGTGAAGCCCGTTCATTCGTAATATCTTCAGATCCAGATCCATCTGGAATGACGCTCTTAAATCGGCTATATACGCGTCGACCGCCTGCCTTGAACGACCGATTGCCTGCCCGATCTCAAAAGATGTCAAACGGGGATTGTTTTCATATGCCCGTCGGGCCGTTGTTCCGGCTTCATCTTCAGTTAACTGGAGAGGGCCTATCGCTTTTTTAGCCGCATAGAGGAGGGGATCCAAACCATCCAACGTTATAATGTGAACCGGTATTTCGGTTGCGCCGATATCCTTGTATGCCTGCAAGCGGTGGGCACCGTCCAGAATGCGGTATTTATCGCCATATTCCGGATGAACCTGCACCTCAATGGGATCAATCTCAAAACCATCGCGCATGTTTTCGGCAAACATGGAGACGCGCTTTGGAGAAACTCCTTCCCGTGGATATATTTCCTCATCCAGGATTATTTGTGTAATGGGAACTGTGCAGGCTGTTTTTGCCATGATGCCACTTTCTGCAATAATTAAGTTTAAATTGATGTAAAAGCGCAAGAACTAAGGTCAAAAAAACAAAAGAAAAAAACGCCGCTTAATCAGTCACAAGTATCTGGAAGTGTCAAGTCTGCCTTTGACCCTTATTAATAATGCCCTGTATTTTTTCTGTCTGTCTTTTAATTTATCTGTCGTATTTTTAAGCTTCGAAACTCTTCGGTAAATGGGGTCAAGTCTGCTTTTGACCCTTATTAATTTTGAGCAAGGGTCAACAGTAGACTTGACCCCATTTACTTTAATATGGACAGGTATTTCGGTTGCGCCGATCTCCTTGTATGCATTCCAGCGATGGGCTCCGTCCAGAATGCGGTATTTATCATCATATTCCGGATGAATCTGTACCTCAAGGGGATCGATCTTAAACCCATCTTGTATGTTTTCGACAAACATCGAGATGCGTTTTGGATAAACGCTACTTCTCGGATATATTCTCTCGTCCAGGATTATTTGTGTAATGGGAACTGTGCAGGCTGTTTTTGCCATGATGTCATTTTCTGCAATAATCAGGTTTAAATTGATGCAAAAGCGCAAGAACTAACCCGACTTTCGCACTTTAAAAAAACATACCAATATTCAATGGGTTATGGCTACAGATGCTACCGACATCCTTCAAGTTTTGTTTAGGCTAAGTTTTTCTCTATCGGTAAGTTTTTATAATCAATTCCTAATTTTACGGTTGTCATAGATTTTATCTTTACCCCAGCCCGTTCAATTGCTTCACGTTTCGCAAACAATACAGCTTCTTTATAATCCTGTTGCTTTGTTGTCTTTACGCCATCATCAACACCTTTAATATGAACATCAATCGTTTCAGCAAAGGATATACAGGGAACTACCAGCAATGCGAAGAACACAATATAGGCTATTCTCGACACGGATTCCCCCTTATTGAACGATTTTATTAATAATTCATATAAGATATCACAAGTTTTGTCAATGTTCGGGCCAATCCGCTAAAGCGCCATCAGCAACCTGTCGTAACCAACCAGATATTCACCAGGCCCCTTTTTCAGAAAAATCCCTGGCTGGCTGACTACCTGCAATATGGGAAATCTCCCATCCACAGCTTCGCGAAACCTTCTGAGTTGAGGTGAAAATTTTACATCAGCCAGTTTGGCTTCAATCGCCAGAATAGGTTTTTCGTTCAGGGTGAGTATGAAATCGATCTCCTTTTTATCGTATGTTCTCACAAAATGAAGCTTTACTTCCGGCCAACCCCGATCATTAAGGCTCGTGACAAACCGGTATAATGCGCTTGCAATCAGGTTTTCAAACCGGCTGCTTTCGCTGCCGGCAAAGGTCCAATCCAGAAAATACCATTTGGGCTCTTTCCGGAGAGTGCGATGCAGTTTTCCCGTGTATGGACGAAGAGGCCAAATTAGATAGAGTTTGCGCAACGCTTCAAGCCAGTTTTTTACAGTAGAATGGTTGGCTCCAAGATCCTCTCCCAAACTTCGAAGGGAAAGGAGTGATCCCACCCGGCCGGGAAGCAATTCCACCAGATGAGAAACCCGGTCGAGTTCTCGAATACCGGACAGATCGCGCAGATCCTCTCTTACCAGAAGGGTGATATAATCTCTGTGCCATTTCCGGGATCGCTTTTCAGACCCGGAAATAAGTGGGGCAGGAAAAGGTCCAAACCTGTAGTAGGACTCTGCCAGATCTTTTGAAACAGACGGAGATTCGGCAAGCTTGACATCGAAGGTCTTTGCCATATTTTTCCAGTCGCCATCTTCGTACAGCCAGGAGGAGGGCATGTCATTGATGTTGCCGGCCCATTCCCTCAGCGAAAAAGGAAATAGATGCGCCATGGTGTATCGCCCTATTAGAGAATCTCCGCTTCTTCGGAAAAGGTCAAGACGGGCGCTGCCTGTCACAATGATGCTGATCAGATGCTGATATTCATCGTAGATGCCTTTAAGGATATTTTTCCAGCGGGTCATCTTGTGAATTTCGTCAAGGACCACATAAGGTTTTTCAATTCGTAACCGCGATGCTTCTTTGACAAAAAAATCCGGATCCTTCCGATACCTGGTCCTGACCTTTTCAATATCCCAGTTGTAATATAGAGGCGAACAACCTTTTTCTTTCAGGAACTTGCGGGCCAACAAGGTCTTCCCGCACTGACGCGGACCGGCAATGAAAAGCATGGTGTTGCCCAGCCACTCATCCGAAAAGGCAAAATCGGCAATTTCCCTTTCTTTAAAAACGGACATCATGCTCGCCATTTTACGCAAAATATGGATAGACGTCAAGCCAATTTTGAAGCAGAAAGATGAAAGATATGGTACCCTAAAAATAACAAATTAAAAAAATAGCCGATTTTAGACGATTGTACAAGATTTTGTTTTTGTGAGCATGCAGAATGATATTTTATATCTTATCGGAATTAAACAAAAAATCATAATAAAAATTACTGAATTGATTCATATATTGCAAGAAATATCTTGCTATGATAATAATTATTAATTGCAAGTGAGCTAAAGTTAAGGTATTTTGTTTGGTTTAAAGCTGACGGTCTCGTAAAAAGTCGTCACTCCGGTGAAAACCGGAGTCCATAGTAGTTGCAACTACCTGAATCCGCCAGAGCCCTTTGGCGGACTGGATTCCGGCTTTCGCCGGAATGACAAAAAATGTGTGTTTTCGACTTTTTACGAGACCATCAAAGCTGAACCATTACGAAAAAAGGAGAATAAGTGCTATGTTTCGGGAAAATCTTAACAAAATTGTTCATAGAAACAATCTGAGTGAAACTGAAATGTCTGAAATGATTACTGAAATCTTTACCGGTAGTATAACCGATGCTCAGATCGGAGCCTTTATGGCGGCTCTTGCCACAAAGGGTGAAACATTTGAGGAGCTGGCCGGAGCAGCCAAGGCCATGCGAAGAAAGGCCTTACGCATTCAAGTATCTTCTCCGACTGTTGTGGACACATGCGGCACGGGCGGAGACGCGGCTCAAACCTTTAATATTTCAACTACTACCGCTTTTATAGTCGCAGGCTGCGGAGTAACTGTGGCCAAGCATGGGAATCGCTCTGTTTCAAGCAAATGCGGGAGCGCCGATCTTCTTGAAGCAATGGGAGTAAAACTGGATATAAATCCGGAAATAGTGGAAGAGGCCATTGAAGAGATCGGAATTGGTTTTCTTTACGCTCCTCTTTATCACGGGGCAATGCGATATGCAGCCAAAGCAAGAAAGGAGATTGGAATACGCAGCATTTTCAATATGCTTGGGCCTCTCACAAATCCAGCCGGAGCCAATTGCCAGTTGCTTGGCGTGTACGCTCCCGAACTAACTGAAATGTTTGCGCACGCACTTCGGTTGCTTGGCGCAAAGAGGGCATTTATCGTGCACGGTCATGATGGGCTGGATGAAATCTCGGTTTGCGCGCCTACCCGCATTTCTGAGCTTAAAGAGGATCTTATCCGCACCTATGACATAACCCCTGAACAGTTTTTCAAAGGCAAAGCAAATCCAAAAGATCTTGCAGGGGGAGACTCTGAAGAAAATGCCGACATAACCCGAAAAATCCTTGCCGGCGAAAAGGGCCCGAAAAGGGATGTGGTTGTGCTGAATGCTTCTGCTGCTCTTGTCGCTGCCGGAAAAGCCAAAGATTTTAATGAAGGCATCAGCCTGGCTCAAACCTCCATTGACAGCGGGGCTGCTGCGGCAAAACTTGAAAAACTGGTAAGATATACCCAGGAAAACGGGTAAACAGGAATGCAAAGTAAATGAATAAGGGTTTCTTAACGAAAATTATAGCTGATAAAAAAGAGGAAATTGCTGCGGCAAAAAGGAGTTTACCGGAAAGCCTGCTCCGTGATAAAGCAGCTTTGCCTCAAAAAAGGCGCATGTTTTTAAAAAAACTTGAGCAGCCCGGACCTTCGGGAATAAATATTATTGCTGAAATCAAACGGGCATCTCCATCTAAAGGAGAAATACGCAGAGATATCAACCCTGGCATATACGCTTCTGAATACGAGCGCGGAGGGGCCGCAGCCCTGTCGGTTCTTACAGACAGGCCTTATTTTAAAGGCAGCATAAAAGACTTTAAAACAGCGCGGCAGGCTGTGACCATTCCGGTTCTTCGAAAAGACTTTTTGATTTCTACGTACCAGATTTATGAATCTGCGGTCATGGGCGCGGATGCGGTTCTTCTTATCGCCCGTATTCTTTCGCCAGATCAGCTTAAAGATTATCTCAGCCTCTGTAATGATCTAAATATGGATGCCCTTGTTGAAATTCATGCGAAAGAGGACTTTGAAACCGTTACTAACGCGGGAGCCAGACTTATCGGCATAAACAATCGTGATCTGAACTCCTTTGAAACTAATATCAACACCACGATTCATATGGCATCCCTTATAAAACCAAACCAGGTGGCTGTTGCGGCAAGCGGAATAAAAACTCGAAAAGACATAGAAAAAATATTAAATTCAGGAATCAGGAACTTTCTGATAGGAGAAAGCCTTATGCGGTCATCAAATCCAAAGGCTTTTCTGGTGAATCTTATGGGGAAAAAGTAGCGCTCTGTGGTGAAAGATTAAATTGATTCTATCAACGATGAACTTAAAGCAAAAAATAGAAAATGGCCACAGACCTCAGATTAAGGTATGCGGCTTTACCCGTGTTGAAGAAGCATTGGAATGCGCGGCGCTTGGAGTTGATGCAATCGGATGCGTTTTTTTCCCTAAAAGCCCGAGACATGTAACCGAAGATCAGGCAAAAGAAATATGCATGGCTGTATCGGGCAAGGTAAAAACAGTAGGGGTGTTTGTGAATGAAACATTTGACAACATAATGCAAAAAGTAAATTATTGTTGCCTGGATTGTGTCCAACTTCACGGCAGTGAATCACCTGAGCTGGTCAGCCGGCTTGTTCAAGAAAATATTCTGGTGATTAAAGCCTTGTTTGCCGAAGGCAGACCCTCGCTTGAGGAAGTCGCAAATTACCAGGCATCCGCATATCTCGTGGAATGCGGAAAAGGCATGCTCCCGGGCGGCAATGCGCTTCAATGGGATTGGGAGAAAACATACGGTTTCGGAAAACAACACCCTTTTATCCTGGCCGGAGGACTTGCGCCCGAAAATATCTGTCGCGCCGTAACTGAGAGCGCGCCGGATGCCGTGGATGTAAGTTCAGGCGTTGAGTCATGTCCCGGAAGAAAGGATTCCGGCAAAGTTAAATCCTTTATCGATGCTCTTGTTAGATGCAGATTTGATAGAGAGCCTGGTAAAAAGATTAGGAGGATTTTTTAATGCGTCATAACAAAGCGGTTAATAACAAATATAATCAAGATAAATTCCCTGATTCCAAAGGCCATTTTGGCCTCTACGGGGGACGTTATGTTGGCGAAACCCTGATGCCGGCTTTATTAGAATTGGATGAAGCCTATAACAAAATAGTCCCGGATCCGGGTTTTCAGGACGAATTCAAAAGATTGCTTCGCAATTATGCGGGCCGTCCAACGCCGCTTTTCTATGCTAAACGATTGAGCGAACACCTTGACGGCGCATTTATATATCTAAAGCGGGAGGATCTTCTCCATACCGGAGCACATAAAATCAACAATACGTTGGGCCAGGCCCTTCTGGCTCGACGGATGGGCAAGAAAAAGCTTATTGCCGAAACAGGCGCAGGTCAGCACGGTGTGGCAACGGCAACTGCAGCAGCCCTTTTTGGAATGGAGTGCCGAGTATTTATGGGGACAGAAGACATACAAAGACAGTCTGCAAATGTCCAGCGGATGAAACTTCTGGGAGCGGAAGTTATACCTGTAACTTCAGGAACGATGACCCTTAAAGATGCGATGAATGAGGCGATGCGTTTCTGGGTTGAGGCGGTTCGTGACACCTTTTACGTGATTGGTTCTGTTGCAGGGCCCCACCCCTATCCTGTGATGGTCCGGCAATTTCAAAGAGTAATCGGGAATGAAACACGGGAGCAGATTCTCAGAAGAACCGGCGGACTCCCGGCTGTGCTGATTGCCTGCGTTGGTGGAGGAAGCAATGCCATGGGGCTTTTTTATGCTTTTATGGACGATCCTTTGGAAATGATTGGAGTCGAAGCTGCCGGCAAAGGCATTGAAACCGGAAAGCATGCGGCAACCCTTGGACAAGGAACTGTTGGGGTGCTGCATGGTTCCAAGTCTTACCTGCTTCAGGATGAAAACGGCCAGATCAAGGAGGCCCATTCGATAGCGCCGGGGCTGGACTACCCGGGTGTTGGTCCTGAACATTCATTATTAAAAGATTTCAAGAGGATTCAATATGTTGCAATAGATGATGAACAGGCATTGGAGGCGTTTCATGCTCTATGCGTGCTGGAAGGGATTATTCCGGCGCTGGAAAGTTCCCACGCAGTTGCCTGGGCAATGATTGAGGCTAAACGCAGGCCAAAAAATGAAATTATTGTGGTAAATCTTTCAGGAAGGGGAGATAAGGATCTCGGCATTGTTTCCGCGTATAATAAATAAGGATTAGAGGATTAAGGATTAAGGGATAGAGGTTTGTTCGCATCTTTTTTATGCTCTAATCCTTACCCCTTACCCCTTAATCCTTTTTTAAGGAGAAATGATAATGAATCGCATTGATAAAACATTTGAAACCCTCAGACAAAAAAAAGAAAAGGCTCTGGTTGGATTTATTACCGCAGGCGATCCAAACATCTCAGATTCTTTTAGCATAATTAAAGCCATGTGCAAAAGCGGGCTGGATATTTTAGAGCTTGGAGTTTCTTTCTCTGATCCCACGGCTGACGGGCCTGCTATTCAGCGGTCGTCGGCAAGGGCTTTAAAGGATGGAATAAACCTTAGAGCTGTTCTTGAAATAACCGGCAGGCTGCGGCAAGAAACATCTATGCCGATTATCCTTTTCAGTTATTACAATCCTATATACGCATACGGAGCTAAAGCCTTTTACAAAGATGCGCTGGCAGCAGGAGCCGATGGAGTGCTGGTGGTTGATCTTCCGCCTGAGGAATCTGATGAAATGACCTCGCAATGGTCTGGGAATGAGCTGGCCTTAATCCGGCTGATTGCGCCGACAACTCCGCTAAAACGGATGGCCCAAATTGCGCAGTCTGCATCCGGATTTATATATCTTGTTTCCAAAACCGGAGTTACTGGAAGCGAGGGTCTGGACACAGAGGATATAAAGGATAAAATCGAATTGCTTCGCTCGGCAACAAGGCTGCCCATCTGCGTCGGTTTCGGAATTTCCACGGCTGATGATGTGGCTGCCATTGCTTCCGTTGCAGATGGAGTAGTAATCGGAAGCGCTTTTGAACGTCTTATCGAAGATAATCTTAACAATCCCGATCTTGCCTCGATCCTTGCAAACAAGGTAAATGAGTTTAAAAAAGCGACAAAAATTAAAGATTCTGTAACACTTTAGCCCTTTGAAAAAATCAGACAGGATAACAGGATAAACAAGAAAAATATATATCTCACCGCCGAGACGCAGAGAACGCTGAGGTTAAAGATTTTTTTGTTTTCCGTTGAGAGGACGAAAAACAAAAAGAAACTCATTAGTAAAATTGTCATATCGAGGATATATTGCATTTATATCAGACAGCTTAGCTTTTAAATTGTCGCCTCTCACGACAATTTTAAAAAATAAACTTCTTTGCGTCCTCTGCGGCTCTGCGGTGAATATAAAATAGGTGTTACGAGATTTTCTTATTTAAGGTGCCGTCAATATGCTGCTCGAACTTCCAGCGCTTGTCAAAATCATAGCGGTTTTTGTCTTTATTCTTGCTCTCACCAGGTACAAGATATCTCTTTATATCTGCCTCTTTTCCGCTGCTGCCGCGGTAGGGCTCTGGATGGGCCGAGGGCCCATTGAAACGGTTCGTCTTGTTCTTGTCAAGTCCTTAGCCGGTGAAAGTCTGTGGCTGGCCGTCATTATAGTGGAAATTATCGTCTTAAGTCATCTTCTTAAGGAAAGCCGGCAGATGGAGCGTATTGTCAATACATTCAAGGCGATATCTTTTGGCAATCGTTTTACTCTGGCCTGTTTGCCGGCTATAATCGGGCTTCTTCCCATGCCGGGCGGAGCCCTCTTTTCAGCGCCCATGGTGGAATCAACCGCCGCAGGAAGCGGGCTGTCGGCAGAACTTAAAACAGCAATAAACTACTGGTTCAGGCACATTTGGGAGTACTGGTGGCCATTATATCCCGGGCTGATTCTGGCAATAAGCCTTTTAAACGTGGAACCCTGGCGGCTTATTGCAGCACAATTTCCCTTGTGTCTTGGGGTATTGCTTAGCGGCTATGTTTTTCTTTTATCTGGTTGTCCAAAGAAAAAATCAAATACAACCCCGTCCCGGAAAGATGTCAAAAGATTTCTTTATGAGATCATCCCTTTTGGACTGGTCATCTTCACCATGTTCGGTCTTGACTTTATAATAGACTATATACGCCTCCCGTTTGCCTGGCCCAAATATCTTAATTTCCTGATAGGTCTCATTTTGGCCCAGGGCTGGGTAATAAAAACAAATAATCTGCCGGCCATGCTTATAAAGAAGGTCTTATTCAATCGATTTACACTCAAGATGCCCCTGATCGTACTGGGAATCATGGCGTTTAAGGGTATTTTGATAGAGACTCACATGATTGGTGAAATACAGGAGGGGCTGATCCGTTATCACATACCCACAGTTTTTGTGGTGGCTGCTCTACCATTTATCTCCGGCCTGGTTATGGGAATCGCCCTGGGATTTGTCGGCAGTTCCTATCCTCTTATTATTGTTCTTCTTCATGGGCAGATTCAGGGCGCTGAGATACTTGCCTACTCTACTCTTGCCTATGGCTTTGGTTATATGGGGATGATGATGAGCCCCGTTCACCTGTGTCTCCTTGTGAGCAAGGACTACTTTCATGCGGACCTGGCCGGAACCTACAAACTGCTTATAAAGCCCATGATATTTGTTCTAATTTGGACCATTTTTTTGTTTATGGTTTATAAAACGGTATTTGCGCTGTGAGGCCCCCTGACTCCCACACGCCGACTTCGTATAGTCCGATCAGGTTAGATGAAATTGCTATTTTTTAAGAAAGGGGGTTATTATTATGACCAAGAATTTTCTCTCTTCTTTGTTGCTAATTGGATTGGCTATTGCAGGAATGTTAATAGGAAGTTCTTGCAAGTCCCAAAAAGAGGAATTCGTTCCTCCCCCAATTGAAGGAAATGTCTCTATCATAATCGTCTATGACAATTATCAGGTGAATCCTAATTTAACTACCCGCTGGGGTTTTGGCAGTGTAATTAGGACATCCACCAAAAACATTCTTTTTGATACTGGAGGAAACAGTTCTATTTTACTTTCCAATATGGAAAAGATGAAAATAGATCCTAAAGATATAAATACAGTAGTTATTTCTCATATTCATGGAGACCATGTGGGAGGACTCAATGGATTTTTAGAGAGAAACGGAAATGTAAAAGTGTATATCCCCTCTTCCTTCCCAAACTTGATAAGAGAAAAAATAAAATCTTATGGAGCAGAATATCAAGATGTAAGAGGTTTTAGGCCAATCTCTGATAATGTCTATACCACTGGCGAGATGGGAACCTGGATCAAAGAGCAATCTTTAGTTTTAAATACCGAAAAGGGTTTAGTAGTCATTACTGGTTGTGCTCATCCAGGAGTAGTAAATATTGCTAAAAAGGCTAAGCAAATATTGCCAGATAAAAATATCTATCTAGTTATGGGCGGCTTTCATCTATCCGGTGCTTCTGATTCAGAATTAAGAAGTATTATAAAAGGGTTTAGGGATATAGGTGTTCAAAAGGTTGCCCCTTCCCATTGTTCGGGAGATCGTTGTCGTGAGTTGTTTAAGGAAGAATATAAGCAGGATTATATTGAAAGTGGGGTAGGTAAAATAATTTCTCTAAAAACGTAAAATGGCAACTTCATCTAACAGCGTGTTTGCGGTTCGCTCCGCTTACTGGTCAATCTTGTCAAGGTCATAGCCTTGAGCAACCAACCTATACCTTTAGAAACTGCAAAACTAAAGGGCGTTCCCAACTCTATTTACCAAAATTTTTCTTGACTTCAGTCTAAATTTGGTCTTAATATGGGTCATGTCTCATTGAAAGGAGGGGATTACATATGAAATTAAGCGTATCGATAAAACCCATAAGTTATTTTAAATCTCATGCTGCGGAAATTATCCGACGCATCTCAGAAAACCAGGAGTCAATGATTATCACCCAAAGAGGAGAGGCAAAGGCGGTGATTCAGGATATTCGCAAATACGAAGAAACCCAGGAAAGTCTTGCAATGCTGAAAATCCTGGCACAAAGCCGGAAAAGTTTAAACAAAGGAGATGTTCGACTTGCAGCCGACGTTTTCAAAGAGCTGAAAACAAAGGATGATTCTCCCTCATGAGTTTTACGGTCCATATAATAGGAGATGCCGAAAAAGATTTATATGAAATCTATGATTATGTCAGAAAATCTGGCTTTCCGATCAATGCCCGAAAATTATTTTCACGTCTGGAGCAGGCATATCTCAGTCTTGCGGACAATCCGGAACGAGGGCATATTTCACCTGAGCTTGAAAGAATAGGTGTTTATGAGTATCGGGAAACTCACGTTAAAGTACACCGAATTATCTATCAGCTTGTCGATAATAACGTGTTTATTCATTGCATTTTGGACGGCAGGAGAGATCTGCAAGAACTGCTGGAACATAGAATCTTAAGATAAATGAGCAGAAGTCCATAAACGAATGCGGCTTACGCTCAGATCCTGATATTTCAGACAATAAAGAGTCGCAACCGAGGTGACAAACTCTTGCGTGACGCGAATGCTATCAACAGGGGTAAAACCGGATATCGACGACATTGTTTTGGAGTTGTGAACGTTCTGCACGAAGGTTTTTCATTTAGAAAGATAGGGGGAAAGCCATGCTTGATTTTGTGCACGTTCTGCACGAACGTAAGTCTACTATCTTTTGTGCCCGCACAGTTGATTGGCTTAAAGAAGAAAATGGGTAGAAAGGCATCTTTCCCTTCAATAACACATTAAAAACATGTTGCGTATTGCGCAATATAGAGTATAATTTAATATGATTAAATCATTCAAGCATAAAGGTTTGGAAAAATTTTACAATACCGGCAACGTAGCAGGAATTCAGCCATATCACAAACAAAAACTCAGAATGCGTTTAATCGCCATGGATACTGCAACTAACATTGAAGACATCAACTTGCCAGGCTTTCGCTTGCATCCCTTGAAGGGCGATAGAGTGGGTTTATGGGCAATAGATGTAAGCAAAAACTGGCGTATCACATTTAAATTTCAAGATGGCAATGTACATGTTGTCAATTATGAGGATTATCACTAATGGGTATGTACAATCCACCTCATCCCGGAGAGTTTATCCGGGAAGTATATTTGGAGCCACTAAACATAAGCTATCGCAGTGTTGCCCTTAAACTCAAGGTATCACCTTCCACATTTTTACGTTTGATTAAAGGTCAGAGTAACGTGAGCCCTGAAATGGCCTTGCGGCTTTCTAAGGGGCTGGGGCGTAGTCCTGAAAGTTGGTTGGCGATGCAGGATAGTTACAACCTATGGCATGCTAAAAAAATCATAAATCTGGATGAGGTAGAGCCATTGGCAGTTTCAGTATAAAAGCCATCCAAAGCTCTAACCACATACTGGTGTGTGACAGCAAGGGTCGGCGCGTTTTTTCTTTTGCCAAGTATTTTTATGAATGTACCTTTGTCAAATACCATTTCCTCTTGCTGCGCCACAGTATGGATTATGAGGCCAGGATTTTTGTTCTAATTTGGACAGTTTTTTTGTTTATGGTTTATAAAACAATATTTGCGCTGTGGTAAAAACATAGCGCCCTCGCTGTACGTTATACTCTAATATACTAAAACTTCAGAAACTTGATCCATTAAATGATATTCTGGATCAGGTTTAAATTTTATCTTGTTTTCAATATCTTCACTGTATTATATTATTAGATTGAAATTATTAATAATAAAAGATTTGAAAAATTGAAGATTCCCTGTATCAAGCTACAGGGAATCTTCGACCGTAAGGAAGTTAGCCATTTTTAGATTCGCTCGCTAACCCCGCAGCCCCGTATAAGCGGGATTTTCGCTTCCGCTTCGACAAGCTACGGGGAATGCGCTCGCTATTGCGGTTCAAAAGAAATATTTACCGTAGTTTAAATTAATATACGAATACATGGAAATATATTCCAGATATATACTCCTATATCATGGAAAATATTTCCATTTATTAACACTGTTATGTTTCAGGAGTAAACGTCATGGTATCGTCTCTTCGAGAGGATGAAAAATTTGTAATTGAAGCACTATGCGCTTCATATGGCGGCACTTGGCGAATTGGCGAAGATCCACCGGATGCCTATATGTCTTTAGCTGAGAATGAAATTGCCGTTGAAATTTCAATTTTAACACAGCACGTAGTTGGTAAATCTGGCAAGCCCGTTCCTCGTCTTTCTCAGGATACTGGAGTTCTTCGTCTATGTGATGAAATAAATGAGGAACTTAAAAATGACATTCCATCCGGCGTATATGTTCTCCTTACCATTTCATCACCCTTAAATAAAATACGACAAACCAAAGCTGAATTGACCATTGCGGTCAGAAAAATTGCTCAGAAGAAGGCACCGAATAAACAAGCCATAGAAATCAATAAAAACAGGGTGAAAATTCAGTTGATTTTAGGTGATAGACCATCTGGCAAAAAGGTTGTTGGCGTAGTACCTAACCAAAATTCAAGCCCGGATATTCTTGCAAATGTTCTGTATATACTGAGCGAAAGGATCAATGGTAAAAATACTAAATGTCAAGACATAGTGCATAGGCTACTGTGGCTTGCTCTTTTCAACGATTATTGGCTTGCGGAATTAGACACCTATGAACTTGCTATGAAAAAACTATTTGTGACGCACCCATTCGATAAAATTTGTCTGGTTCAAGGGAGCAAGGAAGTACACACTTTATATGAAACATAACATCAGCTTTGAGTAGGATGCTCATTTCGCTGCGCTTCATTCGCACCTCTCAAGCTGGGGTTATTTTGAATTATGAAAATGAAATCAATCGAAAAGCTCATAATAGTTGTTGTCGCATTTTTAGTTGTTTCAAGAATCGGTGTTTTCCTGAAGGATCTATATTTTGCATACTACATGGGAGTTGAAGGACCAACTTTACAACAAAAGATTCTATCGCAACACATATCCTTTATTCTTTTCTCCATTGTGAATATTGGAAGCTCTATCTGGTTGTATGTCGAATCTCGAAAAGCAGAAATGAAAACTTGGATTTGGACGATTTTTGGTCTATTTTTCGGCTTGATGGCGGTGGCCATTTTCTATTTGAGCAGCATTTATGGTCATCTCAAGTATGTCGAAAGGCAGAAACACGATTAATGGTTTAAAAATAACAAAAAAATGGAGCTGACTACAAAAGCCGAGCCGATTTCTCGTAAATTCAAATATTGCAACGGCTTTTGTGTCAGCTCATTTTAGACGTTCGGTAGAAGATGGAGGCAAATGAATTGGACATTTTCTGGCAAAGCTTCTTCGGATTTCTTGAAAAACTTGGACTATTAGTTGTCCCTCTGATCGCTGCCTATATAGGGTGGAGGCTCAGTCAGAAGACCTATGTCAGGCAACTTCTGGTAGACTCCCTTAAAAATAAATTTGACGCACTTCGCGAAATAAAGTCCGTAATAGGAAACATCCAGCCGGACCTAAACAAAGAGGGCCTTATTGAACGATTAAGCAATGATGACGATTTTCGGAAGTCTTTGACGGGTAGAATGGTAAGGCTTTTTGGTCTACGAAATGAGCTTATTCCTTTTATTACTCCCGAGTTTGTTGACTTGATAGATGCACAGCTTGAACCGCTATATATAATTGAAAACGGCATTTATAGCTTTAGACCGGACAAACTCCAGGCATTTGCTATGTTCGCAGATGAAGCCAGACTATTGGTAGCTTCTATAGAAACCAAATTGACCGAGGAGTTCAAAAAGCAATTGAAATAAATGTACCGAACAAAGCTTTTGCAGCGGA
>JAPVVG010000060.1 GCA_028571455.1 Desulfobacteraceae bacterium
CAAATGTTGACATTTTGAGTTGTATCTTTCAAAAAAGAGGATGTAAAGAATATTTGGTGTGTTTTTTGTCTCTCTGGTAGTCAACCCTGATAGTCAATAAAAACCTCTTGTTCCTTGCGTACAGAATTAACGAGGTAAGTATGAGAACTCCTTGCAAAGTCTTTTAGCCCGATTACTCTTTCCCTGACTTTATTTTGCTTTATCAACGAGGCTCGGAAAGTGCCGGCAAGCAAGCCGCATTGGACAGGTGGAGTGTACAGTTTTCCGTCCAGCTCAACTACAATATTGGCAATACAAGACTCGGCTACTTCGCCCTTTTCATTCCACAGGATTACATCATCATATTTAGGGCATGACGCCAGCGCTTGATCATACACGCGCCGGTTGGTTGTTTTGTGATACAGGAAAGGATTTGAAGAATCAATGGGTGACCGTGCAAGGCATACGCGCCGTATATGTTCAGCAATAGAATGCCGCAGTACTTCTGGTTTACAAGTGATACATCCGTCTTTTGCCACGAGTAAACGGACCTTATGTGCGGCATGTGGGAAAGCACTTGTCAAAGAGAAAAGTTTATCGCGTATCGCATCAATATCAGCGGAAAAAGAAAAATAGATGGCAGAGTCCTTGAGACGCGCCAGATGCTGTTGCAGCAGATAATATCCATTCTCAGGCGTCCACAGGATCGTTTCAAGAAGCGAAAAATCAGGCATTCTTTCAGTGAGTATCTTTGCCTTTGTTTGAGATTCTTCAAATTCAATTGTCTCTGTTGAATCCCAGACAATGCCGCCGCCAACGCCATATTCAGCTTTCCCTTTGATTTTATCGATAAGTACCGTCCGGATGGCAACATTGAACTGCGCTTTGTGATCAGGGCTCATGACCCCGATGCAGCCTGTGTATATTTGACGCGGACCTGTTTCAAGTTCCGCTATGATCTGCATGGTACGGGGTTTCGGAGCTCCTGTGATGGAAGCCGGGGGGAAAAGAGCTGTTAATATCTTGGATAAACCAGCTCTTGTTTCTGCTGTGACCGTTGATGTCATTTGCCACAGGGTTGGATATTTTTCAAGAGCAAACAATTCGTCCACCTGTACGCTCCCGGTATCCGCGATCCGCCCTATATCGTTCCGAACCATATCAACGATCATGATGTTTTCCGCCCTGTTTTTTTCTGAATGATGGAGCCATTGGGCCTGCTTGATGTCGTCGCGCAAAGTCAGTCCCCTCGGGGCAGTTCCCTTCATGGGACGAGAACTCAGCTTATTATCATCAAGATGAAAAAAGAGTTCGGGTGAAGCAGAGCAGATAGAGCATTCTTCTGTATTCACGAAGGCTCCATACAGGGCATTTTGTGCATTCACCAATTCAATGAAGTATGCCCATGGATTACCGGTAAAGGGTGATGTCAGGCGATAGGTGAAATTGACCTGATATGTATCCCCTTCTTCAATATTTTTTTTGATTTTAGCGATAGCGTCCTGGTAAGCATTTAGCGTCAACGAAGCCATCCACGTCAGTGATTGGCCCAGTGATTGATCGGAGCAACATTTTCTCACTGTTGGGAACCGGAGCTGTTCGGGTTGACTGTAGATTCCGAACCATATAAGGGGAAATGAACCATTCCTGTTTATCACAAGCGCAGGGTCAAAAGCCGGCGCTGCCTCGTAAGCAATGAAGCCTGCCGCATAGAGACTGTGTTTGTTAACTGTTTTTTCAATTACGTTTAACGCGGGAATAACATCTTCAATCCTATGTGCCGAAATAATCCGCCGTGGATTGCGGAAATGCAGCCAACACTGCTGAGCAGCATCGTGAATCACAACGCCATTGGTCATATCATCAATATTTATCATCCGCTCGAGGTTTTTATTGTCGAACCAGGGAAGTTGCTTGCCTCACTTAAAATTTGATGCCAATTTCTTCTGCCGGGCATATTCTGCCAGACCTGAAACACAGTCCTGAATATCGAGAAAGCAGAAACGATAAGCCTCATAATTTAGCCCATAAGGATCCGCAATCCCTCGATCTCTGGAACCAAAGCGGGCAAAGCGCCTGATTAAAAAAACTTTGTCTTCAGCTTCTGGAAAGGCATGCAAAAGGTCCTTTGCATGGGAATTTTCCATTACCAGTATGAGATCGCTCCCATCTACAATATTTTTTTTAACAGATTTTGCAATGTGGCCGGACAGATCAACATCATATTCTGCCGCAACTTTCTGTGCAAGGCCGCTGGCGCTATTGCCGGGAAGCGCAAGCAGCCCCGCTGAATCAATAACAATATCATCAAGCCCCTTTTTTTGCATAAGCTTTTTTAGTAAACCTTCAGCAAATGGACTTCTACAGATATTACCTGTACACACGAACAGGATATGTTTTATCCGGCCTGACATTATATCGGCTCCTTTATTTACACATCAGAAAAGTATTCTTACGGTCTTGGACTTCTCGCCCGCTTTGCTGCGCTTGCTCAAGTCGCAGAGTTTTGCAAAGTTACTTTTTTTCACTTTCCTCTGCGCTCTTACCCAAAGCCCTTCCCTGGTATTAAGCTGCAATAACTTCTCCAAAATCTTTAACTTCACGAGGTTTTTGCTCTACAAGCCATAGGTCTAATTTAGCCTGCATGTATAACCAGCTTTCAGGTGAGGTTTTTGTTGCCTTGCCAACCCTGACTGCCATTTCAGGACTCAATGATGCTTTACAATTTATTAATGCGGATAAGGTCTTGCGAGTAACTCCTAAGCGTTTTGCAGCTTCCGTTACAGTTAGGCCAAGAGGAATAATAACATCTTCTCGCAAAATCTCTCCAGGATGAGTAGGCTTTCTGTGACCTATCATTTTAGATCCTCCCTAAAATTCAGTGATAATCACGATAATCAACGACAATGGCGTCAGCGTCGTCAAACTGAAAAGTAACTCGCCAATTTCCGCTAACCCAAACTGACCATGTGCCTTTTTCTTTTCCAGAAAGCTCATGCAATTTATAGCCAGGTAAATTCATATCCATAGGTCTTACAGATGCATCTAACCGGTCTAAAATCCGGGCAAGCTTAGATGCATGCTTTGGATTAATGCTGCTTCTATCATTATTATGAAAAAATTTTTCCAAGCCTTTGTGTTTGAAAAATCTAATCATTTAGTATTCTTCCTCAATTTGTTGAAATACCATAACATGCAACCCGTAACGTGTCAAGTTGCATAAATATCTAATTTTTTTTGATTTGATCTTGACATGGTTGTCCAGCGGATTTCTCATCTATTAGGGATTGAACCCAAAGAGTGTAGGTAAAAGGGAAATATCCTTGGAAAGATTTTATTACGAACCTGTGGCAGGATGCGTATGTATGATAATATCCCTAAACGTTCGCTTAGCAATGCGAGGATTGTCGCTGTCACAAAAAAATCGAGCGGTACAGCCCGTCTAAATCCTCCTGCATCCCGGTCCGCTCAGGCTGCTGCGCCCTCCTGTTTCTGGTGTTACCTGTATCTGCGTGCCTATACGCTCCTTGAGCGCTGCAACATGAGATATAACACCTATTAGTTTGCCGTCCTGCTGCAGTCCAGCCAGTGTCTCCAGGGCCGTTTCCAGAGTGTCGTCGTCGAGGGTGCCGAATCCTTCATCGAGGAAGAGGGAGTCAACCCTGACATTCCGGCTGGCCATCTGTGAAAGGCCGAGGGCCAAGGCAAGGCTCACGATAAAACTTTCGCCGCCGGAGAGATTCTTCGTGGAACGGATCTCCCCCGCCTGGTAATTGTCGATGACATTCAGCTCCAGGGGTTGGGCGTCGTCGCGGATGAGAAGGTAGCGATCTGTCATCTTCCGGAGCTGTCGGTTGGCATGGGCGGTCATCATCTCGAAGGTCAGCCCCTGGGCAAAATTCCGGAATTTCTTGCCGTCGGCGGAACCGATGAGTTGATGCAGGTTATCCCAGCGTTCACACTCCCTTTTTTGCGCTTCGATGTTCTTCAGCCGTCCTTCCTGGTTTTTCCTTTGCCTTTCATTGTCGGACAAGCTTTTGACGATGCCGCCGATATCGAGTCTAAGTTGTTTCAGGTCGGCGTCACCGGCGCTGATGTTTTCCTTAAGGATCGCAACGGGTTGATCCGTCAGATTTTTCTCCCGCTCCCCGGCAAGGGACTTCGTCCTGTCCTGACGGCGGGCATCAAGTTCCGTTTTTTCCTTGAGGAGGGCTTGTTCCTTTTCAGCGAGCAACTCCCTTTCTTCTTCACCCAAGCGCGATGACAGGTAGTCCGCCTCGTCTGCGAATCCTGCCCTTTTGATACGCTCCTTTAATTGCATTTCAGCCTGCTCCAGTTCCTTGGCGCGATGTTCCGTTTTTCCTTTCAATGAAGCTATTTTCTCTTTCAGGGAGCTGATTTCTTTTTCAATTTGCCCAAAGCCCTCGCGGGCCTTTTCCAGTGCTTTACCCGCCTTATCCACCTCCTCCGCCAGCCGCTTTTCCTCCTCATCGGCGTTCTTTTCACCGAACAGTTCCCGGCGGGAAATGCCCAGGGATTCATACTCCCCCTTCAGACCGTCACACTCTTTGCGTCTTACCGCCAGGTCTTCTTCCAGGATACGCAGCAGGGCCTGTTGCTTCTCAATTCCTGCTTTCAGTTCATCGATCTGTTTCTCACGAGTGGTTTTTTCAGACTCTTTTGCCTGCCAGGCATCTTTGCGTCCGGTCAGGCCTTGCAACAGGGTGTCGAGGCTGTCCAATGGAATTCGGCTGATCCCGAAAAGTTCAACATCCGCAAGGACGGCAGCGCTGGACTTCTCAGTTTCTTCCGCCATAACGGCGCAATCTTTGCCCAGCCGTTCGTGATCACGACCAGCCGTCTCCAGTTTATGCTTGGCGTCTTGTAGGGCTTTGCCCGTTTTGTCCCGCTTCTCCCTTATTTTTTCAAGTGCAGTTTGCTCGGATTTCTCCCTTTTGATCTTTTCTTCAACCATGGTGATAATGCCCGATGTTTCAGCAATTTTTGTCTGAACATCTGCTATTTGTTCGCGCACCTTTATGGCGCGTTCCTCCGGAACGGCCTTGATATTTAGCGCCAACATTGCTTCTGCACACTGTTTTTCGTCTGCGTACAGCGCCGCCCGTTTTTCTGCCAGCTCTTTTTCAGTATGCTGGATTTCGGCCACGGTCCGAACATGGTCGGCTTCCAATTTGTTCAGACGATTAGACACCTTTTTGAATTCATCCTTCGTTTTCTGAAGCTCCGCCTCTGCCTCGTTTAAGACCGGGACGTTTCCTTTTGCATAGGGGTGCTCCGTAGCGCCGCAAAGCGGGCAGGGTTGGTCGTCTTCAAGGCGTTTCCTTTCGTCTTCGAGGTCGCGGATACGGCTGAGGAGCGACACCTGCGTTTCCAGAGAGACCATATCCTTTTCCAGAAGGGTTTTTTGATCGGTGCGGGATTTGATCTCTCCCAGGATCCTGACCCTGCCCGCGTTTAATGTTTCCAAGTTCGTTTTCAGGCCGTCCAGCGCCGTGGTTGTCCGGTCAATTCGTTCCATGATTTGGCCTGCCTTAATCAAAAGACGCTCGCGGTCTTTAAGGGCATCCGCTTCACTGCGCCACAGGCTGATGTCGCGTCCCTGGAGAATCGCTGTCATTTCATCCGTCAGGCCCTTTAGATCGTTCTGACTTTTTACAAAATCCCGGCGGTATTTTTCATGAGCGGCCTCTCTTTTAGCGCACTCGGCAATGGTGGATTCATTTTTCCCGGCAGCCGCGGAAAGTTCTTTCAATGCATTTACACGCTTCGCCTCAATATCACGAAGCAATGCAAAGCTCCTGTCGATTGCTGTAAGGTTTGTCATCAACGCGGCATCGGCGGTGTGTTTCGTCTGGTATTTACGGATTACTTCCAGGGCGGCACAGGCCTTTTTCAGTTCCTCTTCACCGCTTTTGACAAGGCTTCTGTAGTCTTTCCCCTGCTTTTCGATCTCCCGGATTGCCTTGTCCTTATCCGCAAGCTGCTTTATCTGCTCACCAAGCCGGGTGTCAAGGTCGCGCACCTTTTTTATGATATCCCTTTGCGACATCTGCCTGGCTTGTGCCTCATTCAGCAGGGCTGCTGCGGTCTGTCTTACGGCGAGCGCCTCTGCACCGGCCTTCTCCTTTTCAGGCAGCATGGCGACAGCGCCATGGAGTTCCCTGACCTCACTGCCCTGCAACTCCCGCAAAACCGTTACCCCCCGGTAATCGCCTTCCAGACCGAGGGCCTTGCGGGATCTCTCCAGCTTTTTGGATTCCGGCGCAAACGCGAGCCTTTGCTGCTCGAAATTCTGCTGTTTATTATTCAGTTCGCTCAGTTCTTTTTCCAGAGCAGCCATCCCCTCGAGCCAGTTCAGGGCAATGCGCAGATCATTTACTTTTCCGGCAAATTTGGTCTCCTGCCTCTGCTTTTCTTTCAAACCGGTCTGCAAATCCCTCTCTTCGTCTTCACTCAAGACCTGGATGCCTTTCAGTTCGGCCTGCAACCGCTCAAGTTTTTCCCTCTCGTCTGCCCGTCGCTCGTGAACTTTCACAGATATTTTGCTGTAGATTTCGGTGCCGGTAATCTGCTCGAGGATGGGGGACCGCTCATTGGGAGGGGCCTGGAGAAAAACGGCGAATCCACCCTGGGCAAGAAGCATCGAACGGGTGAAACGCTCGAAATCCATGCCTGTGGTATTATCAATGAATTTGCCCACCTGGTTTATCTTTGACTCCAGGATGGTCCCGGAATCGGCGTCTGCTATTTCATGCTTTGCCTGTTGCAGCTCACCGTCGGAATTTTTCCGGGCGCGGTGCTGACTCCAGTGACAACGGTAACGGCCTTTCGTGGTCTCGAATGTCACTTCAGCAAAGCATTCACCCGTCTGGCGTGACATAATCTCGTTGCCGCTTTTCGTTACCTTGCCAAGGCGGGGCGTGCTGCCGTAAAGCGCGAGACAGACGGCATCCATGACGGTTGTTTTGCCCGCTCCCGTAGGGCCGGTGATGGCAAAGATGCCGTCAGATGCATAGGCCGGGTGGGTGAAATCGACCTGCCATTCGCCGGTGAGTGAATTCAGGTTCTTAAATCGAATGCCAAGGATTCGCATGCCCCTTTCTCCTATTCAGCCATCTGGTCTTGTTCGTTGAGGGAGGCGATGATTTCCTGATATGTGCTCAAAAGCTCCGGACGCTGATTTTCCGGGACTTCATGCGATTCAAGGCAGCGTTTGAACACGGCTGTTGCATCCAGATCGTCAAGTGTTTCATCCACATCCATTCCGCTCATAGCGCGTTCCAGGACCCGGCTGTTCTTGACGCGGAGGATCTCTATGCCGGTTCCTTCGATTGCCTCATCCAATCTCTCACGCAAATCGCCGGCTATCTCATCTCCTTCATATACTATTTCCAGCCACGCGTTGCTCCCTTCGAACTTTAGTTCTTCGATATCGCGAGCGATGACTGGCCAATCCCCTCGCAGGGTTTTCAGTTCCTGAAACCTGGGTATTGGAATAGTTGTGACAGTGGGCGCATTACCCGAAAAATCAACTATGACGACGCTTTTTTCCTGTCTCGCTTCTCCGAAGCCAATGGGCAGAGGAGAACCTGAATAGCGGATAAAATCCGAACCGCCCACCGCCTGCGGGATATGAAGATGCCCCAAGGCAAGGTAGTCGATACATTCGGGAAACACATCCGTTCCGACATGTAAAAGAGAGCCGATATACAACTCGCGCACCCCGTCGCCGTCAACGGTCTGTCCGCCTGCGGTGAACAGATGCCCCATGGCGACAATGGGTACCGACTTTTTAAGACGGGAGCGTTTCTCCATAGCCGCGTCATACACCATACGGTAATGAACCCTTATTCCTTCAATTATTTTTTTCTCCTTGTCCTCGATGCTCTCTCCCGCCTCGGCGGTGCGGATATCGCGATCTCTGAGATACGGGATGGCGCAGACGATAAGCCGGGGCTCGGCGTCGGGTCCGGCAATCATGATCACTTCATTTTCAGGAGATTCGGCTGCACACCCTACAACATGGATGTTGAGAAATTTCAGAAGTTCCCGGGGAGCATTCAAGAAAGTGGGAGAATCGTGATTTCCTGCCGTGACAACTACATGGCGGTTTGGAGCGGCCGCCACTCGGCAAAGGAAACGATAATACAGTTCCTGGGCATAGTTGCTTGGCGTACTGTTGTCGAACACGTCACCCGCTACAAGTAGCACATCGATGTCTTCGCTCTCGATGAGTGCCGCCAGCCAGTTCAGGAAGGCTTCAAACTCTTCAGATCGCTTGCGGCCATAAAGAGTGCGACCGATGTGCCAGTCGGAGGTATGTAGAAGCTTCATGATTTATCCTCTCTTGTGTTTATAGAAACCCAATCCGGTCACAGGACTTCTTGCCATGGCCCTCCGGGCGGCCAAGACTTTTCGAAGCGGGCATCTTTCTCGATTGCTTTGATGACGGGATGTAAAAACGTTCGTATTTTTTCCATGATCGCTGAGAAATTTTTCATGAGATCATGGCCTGAAGATACGGCATGACAAGCTTCTCAACTTTGCAGATCTTCGCATATTCCATCAGCTTGGCCAGGCTTGCATCACGCTGTTTTAAGATAGTCCCGAGCCGCCTCAAGAGCGACGTCGAGTCCCACCGTATTGCGCCAACGGAAACAGTCAATCACGGTTTTTGGAGCATCGTAAATAGGGACTTCCTGCTCCATAATGCGGTGAATTCCGATACCCGCCTGCTATTAAAGAACCGCAGCCCCGATCAGGTCGGGAATGACAAAACGGTAAAAATTTGACTTTTACGAATGCATCAAACTTGAATTTCAAGAATATCTTCGATCTCTTTTAAACTATCTATATGAAAATCAGCAGAAAGAGATCTGTTCTTGTACGCAATCAGTGGTATCTCCGCTGCTTTTGCCGCCATTTCATCAAGTTTTGAATCACCGATATAAATTGCATTATATGGCGGTATATTAAAATGCTCCAGGATTTTGATAAGTTGATCAGGGTGAGGCTTGGGGCGCTTAACATCGAGAGCGCTGACAACAAGATCAAAATGGTCTTTTAGTTTGTGCTCGATGAGCACCCGCTTCATTGTGTCTGTTCTGTTGGTAGCAACGGCTGTTTTGTATTTAAGCCTCAGCCTGTTAAGCAATGGTTTAAGGTATGGTTCTATTTCCATATATTTCAAAAACGGCAGGTAGCTCATATTTTTACGATAGGCTTGCGCTGCTTCAAGCATCTTTTTATCATCAAACAGATATGCCATTGCATTATCCGCAGTATGCATATGGGAATAGGCAAACTGCTCAGGGGTCATATCCGGCCTGTTGAAATGGCGCAAAACACTGTTATAGTATGCCGTGTTTGCTTTTACTGTATCAAACATAACTCCATCGCAGTCAAAAATTACAATCTTTATATTTTTCATCTAAAACTATCGCCTTTCTTTTTTACATCATAAAAAACGGGTCCACATCCACAACCATTTTAACATCCCGGCTGTTTATTCTTTGCCTGTTTTTAAGCAAGAGTTGATGAACAAACCAGTGAAGATGTTTTGCGCTTAGCCCTTTTAGTAATATCTGCCACCTGAAATGTTTTGATAGCCTTGGAAGGGGGGCTGTGATCGGCCCCAATATTTCAACAGTCTTTAAAAAGGAGTTGTTGCTTTTCTTCAAAGTATTGCAAAGATCACCAACATCCATAGCATACTTCTTTGTTTTTCTACTGTCTTTTCCAGATATTTTCAGCAAAATTATCCTTGAAAAAGGCGGGTAATTCAGAGCCTTTCGAAAAATAATTTCCTTATTGTAAAACGCTTTAAAGTCCTGATCTTTTGCGGCAGCTATACTGAAATGATCAGGATTATATGTCTGCAAAATCACCCTGCCGGGAACCGTTCCCCGGCCCGCCCTCCCGGACACTTGGGCGAGAAGCTGAAATGTCCTTTCACTCGCGCGGAAGTCAGGAAAGTTCAGCGAAAGATCGGCGCAAATTATACCCACAAGTGTAATGTTGGGAAAATTATGCCCCTTTGCCACCATCTGCGTGCCGATAAGTATATCTATGGTATGGTCTTTGATCCCTTTTAATATATTTAGCATAGCATTCTTTTTCCTGATCGTATCCCGATCCAGCCTGGCAACCCTTGCATCAGGGAAAAGATGCTTCACAGCCTCTTCCACCTTCTCAGTGCCAAGCCCTAACAGCTTAATCCTGGAAGATCCGCACTTAGAGCAATTTGAAGTAGCTGCCAGGGAATAACCGCAGTAATGACACTTGTATGCATTGGCTTTTTGATGGAATGTTAGAGAAATATCACAATTTTTGCAAGTTAAAGGGGCGCCGCATGCCGCACAGACCGGAAAGCCGGCAAAACCCCGACGGTTTAGAAACAGGATGGTCTGCTCTCCATGGCTTAGAGTTTTCTTCATTGCCTTATAAAGCTCAGATGTAATAAAATATCCGACTCCCTTGACATCCCTGGTTTTACGAAGATCAACCACTGCAATCTCAGGAAGGGGGCGTTTTTCAACCCGCTTTGTCAGGGTTAATTCAATAAATTTTTTTGTTTTCACATTATAGTACGACTGGATTGAAGGGGTGGCCGATCCCAACAAGGCGACTTCGTCCATCAGCTTTGCCCTGACTATTGCAAGATCCCTTGCATTATAACGAAGACCGCTTTCCTGTTTGTAAGAGGTGTCGTGCTCTTCGTCAACGATAATGATTCCCATGTCCGCAAAGGGAGCAAAAAGAGCGGACCTGGTGCCTATGGCAATAGGAACCTCTTTGCGCGCGATCCGCATCCATTGATCATATTGCTCACCAGCAGAAAGCCTGCTGTGAAGCAAGGCAACGCAATCCCCAAAACGGGCTCGAAACCGTCTTTCCATCTGAGATATAAGGACGATTTCCGGAACCAGTATCAAAACAGAAATTTTACGCTTTATGGCCTCGGCCGCTATCTGCAGATAGACTTCTGTTTTCCCGCTTCCTGTGACCCCGGCCAGAAGGCAGGTCGCAAATCCTTTGCCAAGGCGATCTATAACCGTTAAAACCGCTTTTCTCTGCTCCTTTGTGAGCTCATAAGGATTGTCAGGTATTATGGATTCGCCAAACGGATCCCTGTATACACTTTTATTAAAAATCGAAATATAGCCCGATTTTTCCAGAGGTTTTATTAATCTGGAAGCAGTCGGAATAAGCCCTGTTAATTTTTTTACAGATATTTCGCCCTCATCTTGCAACGCATGGATAATTCGCATTCTTTGCGCCGACAACTTGTCGGTGGATGTGCCCGGCTTAATTAGCGATACATACCGCTCCATCTTCGGGCCTGTTCTTTTGCCTTTAAGTTCCCGTTTGCTTGTAATCAGCCCCTGTTTTTCCATGGTCTGAATTAAAGAATTCGGGATCTGGTTTTTAAGTTTTGTGCAAAGGTTTCTCAGGCCGCAGGATTTGAATTTCAGGTGGCATAAAATTTCACCTTGCAAAGGGGTAACCCTATCCTCAATTAATGCATTTTTGCCCTTTTCCGTAATAGCAACAGCAACAAAGTCGTAAAGGTTTAAACCGCCCGGAAGAGCGCTTTTTATAACTTCTCCGATTGGATACATATAGTAATCGGCAATCCATCTGAAAAATGGTATCATGGATGAATGGAAAAGCGGAGTCTCGTCAAGGATATCCAGGACAAGCTTTATCTTGCCGTGATCCATATCCTCAGATGGACCCAGAATATATCCTGTAACCCTTCGCCTGCCAAATGGGACCAGCACCCTTTTCCCAATCGATGCAAAAAGGGAAAGGTTTTCCGGAATACGATAGGTAAAGGTATTATAAACAGGAAGGGCTACCGCAACCTCAATATATTCCAAGCAGACTCTTTCCCCTTGACACATAACCTCTTTTTCTTTACGCTGAATCATGCAAACTGCTTGTTAAAATTAAAGATTCTTGCGGATTAACCACCGCAAAATAAATAGTTACAATATCTTTCTACACTTAGCACCTAACACATTTCGAAAAAAGCACTTTTTGCCATTTTTAATCAATATGAAAAGGAAACAAAAGCATGAATATAAAGTTTCATAAAGTCCTTATCACAGGGGCAGCCGGTTTTATCGGCTTTCACCTGACCGCACGCCTTTTAGACAGCGGATGTCATGTTACAGGTGTTGATAACTTAAACCCATATTATGATGTCAGGCTCAAGGAGGATCGCCTTGCAAGGCTGACACCTTATGAGAATTTTGAGTTCCATAAAATTGATATTTCAGATAAAAATGGGCTTGAAAAAATATTTGGCAATACCTCTTTTGATGTTGTCGTAAATCTGGCCGCGCAGGCAGGCGTGAGATATTCATTAACAAATCCTAATGCCTATGTTGATTCAAACATTACCGGTTTTGTCAATATCCTTGAATGCTGCAGGCACTTTCATGCCAA
>JAPVVG010000061.1 GCA_028571455.1 Desulfobacteraceae bacterium
AAACTTTTTATGTCGTTCATTGAAAGCCTCTCTTTCTGTTTGCCTTAAGCGGTTCACAAATCGAGAGGCTTTCTTAAAATCCCGGAAATGTCAAACTTTGGGAGTCACCCGGCAAAGCCGGGAGTTTACCTAATTTAATTATGAATTTAGGAATTCACGAATTAAAAATCAATCAATCCCCTAATTCCTCAATCCCTCAATCCCTCAATTTTCAGTTCCTATCACTCCCCCGCCGATAACGGGACTCCGATACTGCCATAGGGGCGAAATCCCAAGTTCTATAAGTAATCAATCAGGCTCAAGTTCATAACCTTGGCCGAAGAAGCAAGGGCAGCCTGGTATGCAAGCTCTTTTTGTTTCAACTCAATGATTGCTTCGGTTATATCGGCATCTTCAATATTCGAGAGCCTTTCGGTGTTGGCAATATCCATAGTTTGAAGGATATTGCCCTTAATCTCCATCCGGATCATCTTGGAACCTAAGTCGGAAATCTTGGTGGAAATATGGTCAAAGTGATTATCCAGCCTGGTCATTGCATTCTGGATTCCGCTGACATTATCGTTTGTCAGCGCAGTTTTCAAATCCTCTAATGTCTTGAAAATATCATTGTCCTGTCCTGCAGTTCCAAAAACGGCCTCACCATCGCTTCCAACCTGAACCGTGCTATTTCTGCCTATGTTAATTGTAAAAGGATTGTTGTCCCCATTATAAGTGCCGTCCTGATCGAATGGAGTGGTATCTGTCTTCGAACCTGCAAAGATATAACGACCGTTCAACTCGGTATTAGCCAATGAGACCATCTGATCTATAGTGTTTTGAACGGTCACCGCTGCGGAAGCCCTTCCTGCGCTCGACGTTGTGGCGGTAGCCATCTGAATGCAGAGGCTTTTGGTATCGGAAATCAGATCCTGCACATGGTTCATGGCGCTCTCTGAAGCCACAAGCCAGGTTTTGCCAAAGGCAATGTTCCGATCCATCTGTTCGATATTAGCAAGAGTAGACTTGATGATGAGGGCCTGGTTGAGTCCCACCGGGTCGTCTGATAGATTGTTGATACGTTTTCCAGTGGAAACGACATTGCTGGCTTTATTTAATTCCTCGGTGATGTTGCCCAGGTTAAACTTAACCATCTCATAAATCGTTGTGTTGGCCACTCTCATAATAATTTTCCTATTTTACGCTAAGCAATGTATTCAGCATTTCGTCGGAGATGCTGATAAGCTTGGCTGCGGCCTGAAAGGCACGCTGGAATTTGATGATATTTGTCATCTCCTCGTCAAGAGAGACAGCAGAAATACTGTCGCGAATTTCCCCGATTTTATTTGCCATCACCGCATTAAAGGCCCTGCTCCTTGAGATGCTTGAAGATTTGATTCCAATAGAACTTACCATGGAATGATAGTAGTTGTCGATAGTCGCGGTCACGCTGCCTTCTGTGTTTCCGTCGATCCTGTCGCATGTCCACAGTGAAATATCTATGGACGTATATTGCAGGTCGGCAATAGCAAGGGCATTGGTGTTGTCTCCCGAAGCATAGTGACCGCTGGCATCTATCTGGGCGGCGGCGATGTAGTTCTTGTCAAGACTGATTTTGTTGTTTAGGTCCATGCCCCCGGCATTCGCGCCCGTGAAAAGTGTATTGATACCAAGGGCCGCAAGGACATTGCTTGTATCATCGGAAAATGCGAATGTGTATCCGGTGCCCGCGTCAATCTTGAGCTTTCCGCCTGTTATGATTGCGCTTATGTTAGCAACCCCATCTATGGTGTCCCTGAGGTCTGTGAGTTTTGTGCCGCCCGCATTCGCGTCCACGATGATAACACTTGGCTCTCCAGTATCAAGATCTCCGTTAGAATCATAGACCCAAAGGTTAAAGGTGCCATCTGAAATTTTGTCATAGTAATTCAGGCCGGAAGCTTCAGTCCCGAGCTCCTCTCCAGCATCTGATACAGCGTATATTCCTGTAACAGCGCTAAAGGCCTCCATTCCCACACCCTGGCTGTGCTGCTGGTTGACTGTCCAGATAAATTCCTCTGCCATGGCATTGAGGTCCAGTTTATACTTTTCAATGATCTCGTCCCGCATCTCAAGCCATCCACCCATCTTTCCCCTGGTAATGTTGTTAGTGAGGTCCCCTGTAGCGACGCCGTCCTTTCCCCCCCACATAATCCTGTCTCCGTTATCTCCTCCAGAAACGAGATTATAATTGTCGTTTCCGTGGACAAGAACGCAACCTTTGGCAGTGATTATAGTAAGAGAGCCGTTTGTCTGCTCAAAAGTCTTCACATCTATGTACTGGGCGAGTTCTGAAGTCAGCGTATTGCGCTTATCTCTTAAGTCATTAGCTATGCTTGTTGCCGCCTCCATGGCGACGAGCCGGCCATTCACCTGTGCTATCTCATTTGTGATCTCATTGATTTGAACAATACCACCACTTAACGCCCTTGTTAAATCTGTTTGAATCTGTATTAGATCGGTGTTCAGGGTTTTCAATTGATCGGACATAAGGATGCTGTGCTCGTAGAGGGCGACCCGTTCCGTGGACCCGGAGGGGTTATTTGCAATGTCTTGCCATAAGTTCCAGAATTTTGACATCATCATGCTGATACTTGTTTCCGAGTTTTCGTTAAACAGGCCCTCCATGACCTGCATATAATTCTCCAACTCTTGAGAAGTCGACATGTCCGATTTTCGGTCCATGAGTTGGCTTTCTATAAATTGGTCGCTTGCTCTCAGCACCTGCGTTACATCCACCCCTCGGCCAAGGAGTAGGCCGCCGTAAGGCGCTGGTTCCCTTGCCTCGTTTACAGAGGTCTGCCTTGAATAGCCTTCTGTATTGACGTTAGCAATATTGTGGCCGGTTACATTGATGCCATATTGCTGAGCTGCCAGAGCGTCCCTGGCAATGCTTAATATCAATCCCAGTCCGGACATTATCAGGCCTCCCTTCTGAGCAGAATATTGGCGCCAGACTTAGTAATATGGCGCTTATCATTGTACATGATCTTTGATTCGGTATGGCCTGTTATAATCGATATCATCTCATCCAGAAAATTGAGCGAGTCGTCAATAAAGAGCTTGTTTTCCTTTCTCAAGGCCTGAGCCTCGCCATTTAATCGTATAAGTACTTGGTATAGTTCCCGAAACTTAGGCCTATTCCCCTTTGGGATCATGCCCAGTATCTGGTTGGGATCAAAGGTCTCCTGGTCTGCCGATGGGTTAGCGGTAGAAACGATTTCCTGCCTGATAGAGTCTATCTTTGAGCATATTTCCTCTTTTTCTTCAGATATCCGCCATAGTTTATCTAAATCTATATTGATCAAAAAATCTCTTTCCTCCATAAAAGAATGAAGCAGGTCATTGTAAAGCAAGATCTTATCGCAAATAAGCTTTTCAATGGATTGAACAATGGTATCTTCCATAAATAGACTCCCTTTTTATTTATCGGCATGTCATGATATAAACTTGATTATTTGGAATTTTATGCCTTTAGTCGTTCAAAAAACATCTCTCCAAGCCCTATACCCCCTCCCTTTGCAATACTTAAGGCAAGATTTTCATCGAACATTGATCTAATAATTTTACCTTCATTGTTGTTCAAAAGAATGCCCTCTCCAGCAATACTTGTCCTCATTGATTTCAACATATAGGTAATAAATATAGATTCGAACTCGGCGCAGGCCTTTTTGAGTCTGTCAGAAGATATATCCTTATGCGATCCTGGTATACCAGGATCCAATGAAATCCCATCCAACATAGTTATTCTCCTTTAAATTATTTCCAATTCCGCCTGGAGAGCTCCGGCGGCCTTTATGGCCTGCAAAATAGTGATCAGATCTCTCGGAGTAACGCCAATTGCATTTAGAGCCCTGACTAACTCGCCAATTGTCCTTCCCTCCGGAACCAGAAGAAGCCGATTTTTTTCCTCAGAGACCGATACATCGCTTTTTGGAGAAACAACTGTGCTTCCCCCCGGCGCAACTATTACGCCTTCCTCCGTTTCCGTCAGAGCAGACCCCTCACCTGATGGCGCAAAGGGAAGAGGTTGCGAGACCTCTTTTGCCTCTTTTATCTCAATGCTCAGGTTTCCATGGGCAACAGCAACTTTTGAGATTCTGACATTTTCTCCGATTACTACTGTGCCGGTCCTTTCATTGACTATAACCTTTGCCATGGTATCCGGAACTACCTCGAGTTGGCCGATTTGAGCAAGCAGGTCAACCGTCCTGTCATGGAATTCGTGAGGGATCCGAAATTTCAAAGTGCCGGAGTCTATTGGTTTGGCAATGTCATCTCCAAATCGCGAGTTGATCACGCCGGCAATCCTAAGGGCTGTAATAAAATCAGGATTATTTAAAATAATGGTTAATTCCTGTTTATTTTTGAGCGACAAAGGGATTTCTCTTTCTACTGTAGCTCCTCCACTGATTCTCCCTACAGTAGGATGGTTTTTTGTAACACCTCCCCCAGCGTCCCCGCCGGCGCTGAAACCACCAATGCATATAGCGCCCTGGGCAAGAGCATATACCTTGCCGTCAACCCCTTTCAGGGGAGTTAGAAGAAGATTCCCTCCCTGCAGGCTTTTGGCGTCGCCAATAGAGGATATTGTTATATCAATCTTTTGCCCTATCCTGGCAAATGGCGGAAGCATAGCGCTAACTACTACCGAGGCAACATTGCTCACCTTCAGATTCGTCGCACTAACATGAATCCCCATATGTTCCAGCATATTAGCAAGGCCCTGAATGGTAAAACTTGCTCCAGCTTTATCGCCGCTGCCATTCAAGCCAATGATCAGACCATACCCAAAAAGCTGATTTGGCCTGATACCTTTAATTGAGACAATATCCTTTATCCTTGCCGCCTCACCAATGGAAGGTGAAAAGAGAATAAAGGCTAAAATGACTAATAATAAAAACCTAAAACGGCCATACATGATCGATTATCCTCCCTAACCAGCCAGGTTTTTGCTTGTCTGCCAGAGGACCGATGCCGGCATAATTTATCTTGGCATCAGCCACATATGTGGAAGAAATCTCGTTTGACAGGCTTATGTCCTCCGGCCTTATTATGCCTGACAGGGCTATATACTGTGTTTCATTATTGACCTTGATCTCTCTTTTTCCATTGATGTAAAAGTTTCCGTTGGGAAGGACCTTTATAATTACAGCGGAAATATATGCCTTTATATGTCCATCCCTGTCACTGGAAGCCTTTCCATCAAACTTTGAAGCAAGAGTCGCATTTATCAGGTCGTCAGTACCTGGATTTTGGGCAAGCCTGGAATTTTTGCCGGCCAGGGCCTTCATGTAACCCAAAAACTTGAGCTTTGCGCCCATACTCGAGGACCTGCTCGTGCTGGTATTGGCATTCAGTTTTGCTTCCGGATCCTCCACAATCCTTACGATAACAATATCTCCTACCTTTCTTGCCCTTTTGTCAGGATAAAGACTAATGCCGCTTGTTTCCGACCATAATGATCCCTCCGCTATTTCAGGGGGTTTATAATCTGGAAATTGCGGGTCCTGAATCCTTTTTACTGCAGGAACATCAGAGGTGCTTAACGGAAAAGCAGCGCAACCGGTCAGGAAAAAAATCATTACTAATAAAAATGCAAACTTTTGGGAGACCATTTTTTTCCTTTAAAAATCTACCTTTACAGTTAAGTTATTAATTACCCTTGCGTACAGTCTTTTTTTAGTCATTACGTTTTGAACCCTTATAATCTCGCCTGAGTAGCCTTTATCCAGGACTTTGCCAGGAACAGTCACCTTTAGGCCATCTGATTCCGCCAGGATAGTTACCATATCCCCCTTTTTTACTATTGGAGATTTTTTCAGCATCCATCCCTTAAGACAGGTATCTGCTTTTACATTATGTTTTATCATGAAACCGACCACCTTGCTCAATTCACCTATAATGTCTGCACGCAGGTAGGAGATGTTTTTTCTTTCTAAATAAACGTCGCCCTTTTTAATGATCTCTTTCCTTTTCAGATCACGGGAAGCGCAAACTACAGATTCGAACACATCAACCCACGCAACAAGTTGCACCCTGTTTTTTACTATTCCGTTTACACTTATAATGGCATTTAACCTCACATATCCGGCAAGTTTTGTCTTGCCCTTCTGGAGTAAGCGGATACTCACCTCACCTGCAGGAACAGGCCTGTTGCGGAGAACCTTGAATCTGGATATAATTATATCTGATTGTTCTTTTTCTAAATGCCTGCAAAGATATTTACTAAAGCATTCCCGGAACCTGGCCTCTGGTATGGATTGACAGGTTTGATTGATTGCAGCCTTATTAGTCTTTTTTGCAGCCGGTTCCGCGTTAAGAGGGAAACAAATGCCCCAAAAACAGGCCCAAAAAATCATGATGTGTATATTTTTAACCATGATGAACTACCTCTTAATGTTATTGGCTATCTGCAACATGCTGTCTGCTGTCTGTATGGCCTTGCTGTTTATCTCATAGGCTCTCTGGGCCGCAATCATGGAAACCATCTCCTTGACTACATCCACATTAGACATCTCGAGAAACCCCTGGAGTATAGTTCCTACACCGTCTGAACCCGGCGTGCCGGAAATGGCCTCGCCTGATGCATCCGTGCTTCTATATAAATTATGCCCAATACTAAAAAGACCCGCGGTGTTTGGAAAGGTATATAATTCTATTTCCCCAAGGGATGTCCCCTCACCTGAAGAATTAAAGACTGTTACTGTTCCGGCTCCGTCAATCGTAATGTTGACAGTATCTGCTGTAACAGCCATCTCCGGTTGCAACTTGTCTCCATTTGCCGTGCAGATGTTTCCATCTGCATCTAATTTAAAGTTGCCGGCCCTGGTATACAGTTCCTCGTCATTGCTGAGTACTTTAAAAAAGCCTTTTCCCTCTATAACCATGTCCAGCTCATTTTTTGTCTCTTGAAAATCTCCCTGCATAAACACCTTATGCACACCAAGAGGCATTGTCCCCATGCCGATTTGGATGCCTGTAGGAATCTGACTGCCACCCGATGTTTCTGCGCCGGACTGACTTATGGTCTGATACATCAAGTCTTGAAATTCGGCGCGGCTCTTTTTGAAACTTGTTGTATTTACATTGGCCAGATTATTGGCAATAACATCGATCGTCATTTGCTGGGCGGCCATTCCTGATGCCGCTGACCACATTCCCCTTAACATGATTATCTCCTCCTCTATTATTGCATGCCAAGACTATTAACCATTTGACTGGTCATTTCATCCATGCACTGAATTACCTTTTGGGCCGACTCAAAGGCCCTGAATGTCTCTATCATCTTAACCATTTCTTCTGTTGGATTAACATTGGATTTCTCTAAATAACTTTGCCGAACATCGACATTTTCGGCTGTAAATATTTCTTCCTCCCTCCCTTGATACATATAGTATGAAAATCCTTCCTTTCTAAGAAGTTGCGGGCGTTTAAAATCTACCACCAATATCCTGTCAACAGGCTGGTTGTCCACTAAGACCTGTCCGTCATTTTCTATTGACACCTTGATTCCATTGATACTTATAGCGCCGTTTTGGCCCAATACTTTATCACCCTTCCGGGTTACCAGAAAGCGCTGAGCATTTATGGTAAATGAGCCGTTTCTTGTATATCTGATACCCTGGGATGTCTGTATCTTAAAGAGTCCCTGAGTGGCCAGCGCCACATCGAGTTCGTTCCCAGTATAAACTACAGGACCCGGGCTGAAGTCTGTTTCGGAAACATGTTTCATGGAAAGTGTCTGATTAAATGAGATGATGTCCTTTTTAAAGGCATTTGTATTAATATTTGCAAGATTATTAGCGATGTTATCAAACCTGAGCTTTTGAACCATGGCGCCATCTACTATATTATGAATTCCTGATATCAACTTGTCTCACCCTTTTTATGTTTTGAGTCAGCCGTAATCCCGACAGAGAAGAATTTTATTACTTTAGTAAAGCAATATTAATGCCAGAAAAGCCAAAATTTTAACGCTGCGTAATATGCTGATAATAAAGAAAAAACAATTAGACGCAAAACAGGTTGGAATGGGTGATGAGGAAAAAAATGCCTACTCTAACTTTTTGCTCACTTGTGGTTTTTGTTCAAGCACTAATTAGCGGGGCCTATTTCGCAATTTCTTCTTGAACATGAGGCAATCCATCCCCGAAATGCTGCGAACAACGATGTTAGGCGACTTTCGGCTTTTGAATCCAATACCGCGGCACCCATGTGGGAAATTCTTGTCCCAGGTAATGTAGTAATGCTCGCATTTGTGGCAGACAACAGGTGTCATCGGCTATTCGTTCTTAAAATCTACTATCAATCCCATATTTTCAAGCATGTCCCAGGCTCTCCGGTGTTCTTCATCATCTCTGTTCATCGATCCGGACACTATTGACTTAATCACGTCATCACTCACACCGGCCTTCTTGAGCTCAATAATGTCCTTTGTGCTCATGGGCTTTATTGACCTGGCATTATTTCCGTAAACTACAGGCGCCGCATCCTTCATGAAAGAGCCTTTTTTGATTATCCCACAAATGGCTTCATCGCTCAGGCCTGCCTTTTTTAGATCCAGAATTTCTTGCACCGTAAAAGCGCACGTCTCAATCACTTTTTCATCTATTATTGTCTGAATTGTCTCTACGCTTATTCCCGCCTTTTTTAGCCTGACCATATCTTCGCTGTCTAACGAAAATGCCGGGCCTGATATAAGTAAAGGGAATAATATTGAAAGCAGAACGTATAATATATCCTTGTTTTTCATTTCTCACCTCTTTGGATTGATGATTTATGATTGTTGATTGATGATTGATGTCCCGCCTGGGCGGGATTCGCCCTGCCCGCCACCTGCCCGCAATGCCCTCGATGCGGGCGGGCTTGCTCAGACGAGGCAGGCGGGTCTATCTTTTCAATCGCCAATCATCAATCCTTGCTCTGACCTCCGACCCCGATTTTCGCGGCTGAAAGCCGCTCCCACTCAACCACTCGACCACTCGACCACTCGACCACTGGGCCTCTGACATCTGACATCTGACTTCTGACTTCTGACCTCTGACATCTGGGGTTCAGGGTTACCTTTCATTGAATTAAGAGAATATACAAAGGCCAACAATTCTGCGACAATAACATAAAGGGCAGGGGGGATCTCTTCATTCAAATCAAGCTGTGATAAAACCTCTATCAGATCCGGGTCATTGTGGATGTGTATATTATGCTCTCTTGCGATCTCGATGATCTTCTCGGCCACTTTTCCCTTTCCCATGGCTGTGACCCTGGGCGCTTTGTCTAATTCAGGCTGATACTTTAAGGCAACAGCCCTGTTTTGTCCTTTTCTTCTTTTCATTTAAGCGACAAGGCAAATGGCGCTGCCTTCCTCCTGAATAATTTCTTTGACAAGCGATTTTCTGACTATCCCCGGTTCCTTAAGATGGCACTCTATATGGTGGATTGTGAAGCCCCTGTCTTTCAGGTTGCTGATAAAAGATAAAATATTATTCTCAATAAGTAATTTTGTCTTCTCTTTAGCAAGCAGGAACCTTCCGTCAATCTCTTCTCCTTTAATAGTAAGATCTGCCCTGACAGGGCCAAGATTAGACAACTCTAATAAAAAGGTTATACTGAAGAATTTTTTGTCGATTCTTTTCTTTCCACATTCATCCTTTTCTTCTTGAGGCAGATGTATCAACAACTGACCCACGGTAAAAAGCCCATTGGAAAATTGAATCGGAATAGGCAGAAAAATTTTCCTCTCATGCTCCAGTCCGAAGTGATTAAGAAGCTGGATGTTTTCTATGGTAGATACAAATCTTTTCAAAAGAACGCTTTTCCCTTCATTAAGGTTAAGGAATCTTGAAACCAGGCCTTTCAGGTCTCCTCCCATGAGTTTATTGAGATTATTCCCGGCGATTGTCTTATTTATGAATGCCTTTCGAAGTTTTGCCTCCCAACTCAAACCCGATTTTTCAATCAGCGTCTTTAGCAGGTCCGGGGCGGATTTTAAAGATAATCGAAGCAACAGGTCGTCCATCAATTCCCTGAACCGGGATATTTCTGCTTGCGGCAGGCCATGGTGATCTATGTTTTCATGTATAGATTTCCACAGATTTTCCTTCATTGCAGACAGTATAATAGAAATATTAATTGCATCTGAATCTGCGAATCTAATTCCAAGGAGTTTGAGGGTTGGGGTGGGTCTAATCTCTTCAACTTTCAGGGATAGAACACTCCCTTCCCTCAGCAGGACATGGGTTCTTGCCGTCACCTCTTTTCCCTTGATGAGAAGCAGAACATTGCCTGAAGAAAAAGATTTTAATACCTTTCCCTCAACAACCTCATTTGTGCGCAATTTAGGTGGGGATGCAACATCCTGATCAGGCTTGAGAAATATTTTTGATACTGAATACGGGGTACTATTAACATGTATCAAGGCACACCTTCTTTACTTCCTATCCGGGAGAGTTTTTTCTTTAAATCCAGGACAAGCTTTATCTTGCCCTTGGGGATTGAAAGTATCCGGGCTGTTTTTTCTAAATCGCAACCCTCTCTTGCCAGTCTTAAAATCTCTTTTTCCTGGCTTTTAAGAGAAACCAGGTTATCATTCGCGTCGACAGATCCCATTTCACAGGAAGAAAGCGCTGCGTCAGCCCTGTTTAACAACACATTCAAACTCATTATCCTCTTATCCAGTTTTTCATTAAGACCTTTTATGAGTTGATGTTTTTCTTCTAACTCTTCCCTTAATTGACCTGATATTTTATCTGCATCAATAAGCAAAGATTCAAATATTTTTGTTCCTTTATGGAACGATTTGTCGCTATTGAAAGACGCTAACTTCCTGATGAAGAAAACAAAAAAAATAATAATGGCAATATCAATTCCTATCAGTGCAAGAATCAGCAACTTTAACTCGATGAATGGCATGATCAGGCCTCTATATCTATAAGGCTTCCTTCTGATGAGTCGAGGACTTCTTTTGATTTTTTCTTTTTTGAACCTTCTTCATCATACCTGGAGTCTTCCCTGTTCTTTTTCTCTTCGTCACCCTTAATCTCTATCCTGTTTTCTGTTTCAAAATCCTGGACCTTTTTCTTGTCCTCCTTTTTCTTGTCCTCTGTTTTTTGTGCAACAAGTTGCTGATTCAATTCCAGATTCTGCCTCCCGACATTATGCACTTCCTTTATGGCGCTTCCCTGACCCAGGACGATATTCATATCAGTTGTATTTGACATTTCCACCTCCAAAACTCAAACAGCTAAAAAATCGGTTATATAGGCCTCATTGATCCTCCCCATAGATAAAGCCCCATTAACTGCTCTGATAATACACTTCTTAAGTTTCTCCAGTGAAGGGACATCTTTGAGTCCATTTATCTCTTCTGTCAACATATCATAGATGATTCCTCTAAGCCGATTTTTCTCCTGTATCATTTGTTCCCTTAATTCTTTATCCGGCAACTTAAAGGCAATAGTTAAAGAGATATAGGTAAATTTTTTACTCTGTTTAAAGGGAATAACAAATGAGTGAAATACGAGTAATTGATCTTTCGGGATCGCAAATCTCTCAGGTCCTTCCTTTTGATTAGATGTTACAAGAGACATTTCTCCTTTCATATAAAGATATCCTGTCCCTGTTAAAAGGCAGAGCCCAATTGCAATACATAACAATAACCTTTTCTTTTCTCTACAGAGTCCTGCTAAAATAAGTAACCACAACCTTTTTCTCTCTCTATTCTTCACCTCAAGGTTGTTAGAATCTTCCTCTTCCGGAATTGATGGTACATCTAATTCATCTAATTCAAGTCCGCTAAATTGGTTATTATTTTCTTCGCCATTTGAAGAAATCATGATCAACCTCCATGAGGCGTGTTACATTATTTTCTTTTCATCAAATAATCCAGGAGTCGCCACGCGGGTTCTGTAGGCTTTGATTTTACGCACTCTTCGAGCACCACTATCGCTTCTTCAATTCTGCCAATTTCAAAATAGACTCTTCCTAAATTATAAAGGATAACATGATTTCCTGGGGCGAGGCTCAAACACTTCAGGTATTGTTGAATGGCTGCCTCGTGCTGCCCAATTTTTCTCAATTCTACAGCATACTTGTTAAAGGTCTCAACTGTTTGTGGAATTGGATCGATAGTTTGATCTAAAAAATTCCCTGCCTTTTTTATGTCACCGGAATCGAGATAAACTTTTCCCATGTCCACGAGATTGAGATCGGTCGGATTTGTATCCGCTATAGCATCAAATATTTCAGTGGCTTCATTTGCTAACCCTAACTTCGCATACACCTTCCCCAGTTCTATTTTCCTGCTCCTGTTCAATGGATTCTTTATGCTAGCTTGCTTGTAGTATTGAAGGGCTTCTTCATACTTTTCTTCTTTCATGCAGAGATTGCCCAGCAAGTTAAGCGCCTTGCTGTCTATTTTTATATCCATTAACCTGTCAATATATTTTCTCGCATTTTCAAAGTCTCCGGAATTAAAGTAGCACTCGGCTAAAATAGAAAGAACGGTTGGATGTTCCTTTTGCATTAGGAGTTTTTGGGCATAGTCTATCGCCTCATCGTATCTCTCGTAAACTTTAAGGAGGGATAACTTTTGTATTTGGTGTTGCATTTCATCTGGATTTAATCGTTTTCTAAAAATGCTTCTTATTGCATCCATTATGCGTTCTTCAGTAAAAGGCTTTTGCTGATAACCATCAACGCCCTCTTCGACTGCGTAAATGACCTTGTCTTCGGACATTTCCTCTGTAACCATCAGAACAGGCAGGCTATGGTATTTTGAATCGCTTCTTATCCTTGTTAACAGTTCAATACCGCTCATATTGGGCATTCCCCAATCAGTAATAACAAAGTCAATATTAGTCTTTTTAAGTATAGCAAGAGCAGCTTTTCCACTATTACATGTGGAAACTTGTCTATAACCATTACTTCTTAAAATTCCCCTTAATAGCTGTATAATGAGATCCTGGTCATCTACAATTAAGAAAGTGTAATTTTGTCTATCTAACATGCCTCACTCCATTTGTAAGAAATTCGTAACACTTTAGCGCTTTTAAATATTATTTTTCATCTTCCGGTTCATCCAATTCATTCCCGGAGAATTGTTCATCTTTTTCTTCCATTTTTTCTTTGCCTTATGAACCTTCATAATATGATCGAAGTTTTGCCCTTAATTTTATTATTGCCTCTGAATGGATTTGAGATACCCTTGACTCTGTCAAATCCAACACTCTGCCTATTTCCTTTAATGTCAACTCATCATAATAATATAGTGAAACAACTAACTGTTCCTTTTTTGAAATCCTTAAAAGCGCCTTAGATATGACCTGTTTCAATTCCCTTATTTTTAATTCATCAAAAGGCGAGGGTGTGTCGGATGTCCGATTTGTAAATTTTGGGACAGCACCGTCCGGCATGATCTCGTCAAGGCTTAAAAGTCTGATTCCCTGTGCTCTCCAGGTCATCCTGTAGTATGAATCAATATCGACTTCCATCTCCCGGGCGACCTCAAAATCCTCCGGCTCCCTGTCAAATCTGAATCTAAGGGTGCTCAGAGCGTCTTCAATTCTGTGAATATCTTTCATGGCAGACCTGGAAGCCCAGCCCATTTTTCGCAATTCGTCTAACATGGCTCCTTTTATCCTGTACTCTGCATATGTCTGAAATTTAGCCCCCTTTTCTGAATCGAATTTATCAAGGGCATCATATAGCCCTACTATTCCTGCGCTCGTCAGATCTTCTTTCGACATACTGCGGGGCAGTCGAATCGCCATTCTGTCCGCAATGTATTTTACAAGAGGGGCATATTCGAGAATAAGGTCTTCTCTGGCCTTTGTATCCATATAACCTTGATCTGTTTGGAACGCCTGCTTGTATTTACTAATCTGCGCTCTCATCATCTTAACCCTCTGCTTTGCTCATCAGTCTTTTCCAGAAGAATTTTATATTTCCGTCAACTGGTCTTTTATCTGTCTGGTTTAAAAGGTAATTAGCCAGTTTTTTAAAACTGTTGCTTGAAGATGCTCCAGGATAACAACATAGAACAGGCTCTCTTCTGCTTACCGCCTTTTGCAAGAAATCATCCCTTGGGATATATCCGGCATACTCTATAGATATGCCTCTCAGAAATCTGTCCACCACCCTGCTCAGATTCTTGTAAACCGATCTTGCCTCTTTTTCGTTTCTAACCATATTTAACAGAACGAAAAAATTCCTGGTCCCGTGCTGGCAAAACATGACTTTTAAAAGAGCATAGGCATCCGTAATTGATGTGGGTTCAGGGGTCACAACTATGATCCTTTCCTGCGCTGCCAGGTTAAAATAGATAACATTGGAGGAAATCCCTGCGCCGGTGTCAATCAGCAAAATATCAAACATGCTGTTCAAGTTATCAAATTCATTTAACAGGTTTATCTTATGGCCTTCCGTTAGATTGACCAGTTCCTGTATACCGGAACTGGCTGGTATGACCGACACACCTTCCGGTCCTTTAACGATAATCTGAGATAGCTCTTTTTCTCCCCTGACGACCTCATCAATGTTATGCTCCGGGTTAAAACCAAAGATAATATCAATATTGGCGAGTCCGAGATCAGCATCAAAGATTAAAACCCTTTTTCCCATCCGCTGACATGCAATAGCCAGATTACCAGCTATATTTGTTTTGCCGACACCCCCCTTGCCGCTGGTAACGGCAATAACTCTGGGAGTATTTGCTGTGGGAAATAATCCATTTTCATCATCCTTCTTGAGCATATAAATTTTGTCGGATTCTCCCTTTACTATCCTTCTTAAATGTGCGGCCTGATCCATTTTTCAATTCTCCTAAAGAGACTTTTTTTCAAGTGTTGCCCTAATTTCTATTCAGTAACAGTTTTAAGATCTTTCTCTTATCTGCCTGCTCAATATCCTCAGGCACATTCTGTCCGGCAGTAATGTATGAAATGGGTAATCTTAATTTTATTATCTGATTTATAACCGAACCAAACCTTTCTGCTTCATCTATCTTGGTAAATATATAGGTCTGAAATTTTAATGGACCAAAGCTGATAGCCGTCTTGATCATCTCAGACTGCGTAGTTCCAACACTCAGGAGAAGGTGTGAGCTAATAGTTAAATCATCGGCAATCATTGTCTTTAGTTCCTCTATTCTAAGCATATCGTACTGGCTCCGTCCTGCTGTGTCGATCAAGACAACATCTCTTCCTTCCATTTTTCTAAGGGCAAAGAGTAAATCTTTCCTTTTAAATGCCTGGAAACAAGGGATGCCCAAAATATTTGCGTAGGTCCTCAGTTGTTCTATGGCCCCTATTCGATAGGTATCTATCGAGATTAAGCCCACCTTTTTTCTGTCTTTAAGCATAAGCTGTGCGGCAAGCTTTGCAATTGTAGTAGTCTTACCTACGCCTGTTGTCCCAATAAACGCCGCTATTATCTGTTTGTTATCTTTTGCCTCAAATGGATCTTTTACATCTATGACCCGCATTAGCTCTTTGATTGCTTTCTTCCCGATATTATCCGCGTGATTGTGAGGGCTGTCTTTGAGCGCTCCGGCCCTTTCCAGAATATTTCTTGCATAATGATCATCAACTCCCTCCCTGATCAATTTTGCATAGAGACTGAGAGCAGCAGGATTCATCATCAAGTTTTCTATAGCGCTATCTGAATGATTCAGGAGGAAAATCATTTCTTTTATACTCACCAGCTCGGCTTTTACCTCGCTAAAGGGACTTGAAATCTTATTGGAAATATCAGCTCCTCCCGGCACTGCGGATATCTCAAACAAATCACTTTCATCCCTTTCCCTTAATCTCTTAGTGGAAATTATCATTGCATCCGGGCCTAAGGAATTTTTGACCTTTGCGGTAGCCTCTTTAATTGTTCTCGCACAGTATTTATTAGCCTGCATAATCCAAATTTACTTCTCCGATTGATTTAAAGCTTATATCACTTAAGAGCTCACTCTGGGACAGTACCATTAAGGAAGGGACAAAATATTCCACCATCTTTTTCAAATGCCTTCGTATCGCTGGTGAAGTCATAAGAATGGGTTGGACATTTTTTGCCATGGCCTTTTCCGCCTCCTTTTTGATGGAAGTAATAATGGGATTTGCAACCTTTGGATCAATGGAAAGATACGAGCCGTGTTCTGTTTTCTGGATCCCTTTAAGGAGCAAATCCTCTACATCCTGGGCCATGGTTATCAGTTCCAACACGCCATCTTCTCCTATGTAAGGGCTGATGATAGATCTGGAAAGCTTGTGCCTGACATATTCGGTTAAGAGCTCCGGATCCTTGGTCAATGGAGCATAGTCAGCAAGCGTCTCAACGATAGTTAACATATCCTTGATAGATATTTGCTCCTGCAAAAGATTTTGCAAAACCTTTAGCACAGCGCCCAAAGAAAGAAGATTTGGCGTCAACTCCTCAACAGCCTTTGGATAGGGCTTGCTCAGGTTATCGAGCAGGTTTTGAACCTCCTGCCTTCCCAGCAATTCCGATGCGTGTTTTCGAAGAACCTCGGTCAAATGGGTAGCCATTACTGTGACAGAATCAACTACCGTATAACCTGCAAGCTTTGCCTCCTCTTTCTTGCCCTCTGGTATCCAGGCTGCAGGCAAATTGAATGCAGGTTCCTTTGTCTCTACCCCTTCAATTTTCCTTGTAGAGTCTCCAGGGTCCATAATGAGATAATGATTCACCATTAATTCAGCGCCGGCGATCTTTACCCCTTTAAGAAGAATCTGGTACTCGGTTGATTTTATTTGGAGGTTGTCCCTGATATGGATTGGAGGTATAACCAGCCCCATCTCAAGCGCGAACTGCCGTCTGATTGAGCGTACCCTGTCAAGAAACTCTCCCCCCTGTTCTCTGTCTACCAGGCTAATAAGGCCGTATCCTACTTCTACCTCAAGAGGATCAACCAGAAGCAGGTGTTCTACAGGTTCCGGGCCAACCGCGGCTTTTTGCTTCTTCCTGTCTTCAATCTCTTTTACCTTTGATACTTTCTTTTTCCCTGTCAATAGATAAAGACTTCCTCCAATGAGTATGGAAAGCATTATAAACGGGATATGAGGCAAACCCGGGATGAGGCCGAAAAAGAAGATCGTAAGCGCTGAAAGATAGATCGCCTTTGGGTATTTAATGAACTGTTTGGCAAAATCGCTTCCCATGGTGCCCTCAGAACCCGCTCTACTTACAACAATTCCGGCAGCAGTTGATATGATGAGGGCGGGAATCTGGGATACGAGCCCGTCACCGACAGTTAAGAGGGTATAATTCTGGGCAGCGTCAATGAACGCCATGTTTTTTTGAAATACCCCGATTATAAATCCACCAAAAATATTGATAACGGTAATTATTATCCCGGCAATGGCATCTCCCCTTACAAATTTAGCCGCTCCATCCATTGCTCCATTGAATTCAGCCTCTCTCGTTATTATCCTCCTGCGTTGTTTTGCTTCATTTTCGTCTATAAGCCCGGCGTTTAAGTCCGCATCAACACCCATCTGCTTGCCGGGCATAGCATCGAGTGTAAACCTTGCAGCAACCTCAGCGATTCTGGTTGCGCCCTTGGTAATAACCACAAAATTGATGATAACCAGGATAATAAAGACAATCATGCCGACAACATAATTCCCCCCTACCACAAAACTGCCAAATGACTTGATAACCATTCCTGCGGCCAGGGGTCCCTCATTGCCATGGAGAAGTATTAAGCGGGTAGATGCCACATTAAGCGAAAGCCTGAAGAGGGTCGTCACGAGAAGAAGGGATGGGAATATGGAAAAGTCCAGGGATTTCACCGTATACATGGCAATCAAAAGGATAGTTATTGCAATGGTAATATTCAGGGCCAGAAGGAAATCGAGAAGCATCGGCGGCAACGGGATAATCATGACCACAAGGATAGTAACCACTCCAATGACTGTCATGATCTCACTAACGGCAGCAATATTAAATTTTGATTCTATGATCTCTTCCATAGTATCTTCTATAACCTCTAACCTCTAACCTCTGAACCCTGAACCTTCTGTCTTGAGCTTATAAATGTAAGCCAAAACCTCAGCAACAGACTGGTATAAAAAGGCAGGTATTTCCTGACCTATCTCAACTATTGAATACAGGCTCCTGGCGAGTTCCTTGTTCTCTACAATCGGGATGTCATGCTTTTCTGCCAAATCTTTGATCCTTTTGGCTATTTCTCCCGCTCCCTTAGCAAGTAAATTTGGCGCATTCATAACAGACTCATCATACATTAAAGCCACTGCAAGATGGGTAGGATTGGTAATGACCACATCTGCCTTTGGAACGTCTTGCATCATCCTTTTTCTGGCCATCTGCAATTGAATGCTTCTTATCCTTGATTTTATCAGCGGATCACCTTCCGTCCTTTTTAACTCATCCTTCACATCTTTTTTGCTCATCCTGAGCCTCTTTTCAAAATCCCACTTCTGGAAGGCATAATCGATGGCTACAATAAAAATCATCGCCAGAGTGCATCTGACAAAAAGCTTAAAGATGGTGACAAGGATATAGGCAATAATTGAATTCAGCTCCATATCGCCTAAAAGAAAAAGATTTTTCATTTCACCCTTTATTGTGAGATATCCTACTCCTCCGACAATAGCCAACTTCAGCAAAGACTTGAGTAGTTCCATAAATGACCGCTTTGAAAAGAGCCTTCCAAAACCCTTAATCGGATCTAATTTTGACATCTTGGGTTTGATCGATTCACCGGACAGCATAAAGCCAACCTGCATGATATTGGATAAAATCGCTGCAACAACAATGGCTATCAGGAGGGGACATAATGTTAAGATAAACAAGAAGACCATCTCCCGGGCAAAAGCCATAAAATCAGGAACATTCAGATCATTCAAAATAGGAAGAGAAAATGCCAATCCCATGATAGTTTTGATATGAGTATACATATAGGATCCAAAGATGGTCAGGGCAATCAAACTGGCCAGGAGAACAGCCACTGAAGGCAACTCCCTGCTTTTTGCCACTTCCCCCTTTTTTCTGGCCTCTTGCCTCTTCTTTGGCGTTGCTTTTTCAGTCTTATCTTCAAAACTCTTTTCAGCCATTCCCTATATCCCATCCACAGATTTCGCAGATTCTCGCAGATTATTAAAAAACAATTCCATAATAACCTCAATCACCACTCCAATTATTGCATAAGTTTTTTTATCTTTTATATTCTTAATCCGTGTAATCTGCGTAATCTGCGGATCTCAATCCCTAATTACGCCTTTAGACAGTTCATAGTATTAATTAACAGAAAACCAAGATCTCCAAGATATCTTTCCATAAATCTAAAAATCACATTTAAGCATACACCAAAGAATATCAGGCCAATAACTATCTGGATAGGAAATGCTACGATCATAATGTTCATCTGCGGTATGAGCTTTGTAATCAGCCCAAAAACCACCTTGGTAAAGAGAAGGGCGGCAATAGCCGGCGCCCCGATCTTTATGGCAATAACAAACATATCACCGGAAGCGTTGATGATTTCCTGAAATATCCGTCTGTCCAAGCTTAATGAGCCTACATTTATAATCTCAAAACTCTCCCTTATTGCATTCAGTAATATATGGTGGCCATTTAAAATAAGGAAGATCACCATGGCCACAAGGTACGCCATATTAGAAAAAATCGAGACCTGTATACCACTTTGAGGGTCAAGGATGTTGGTGATTGCAAAGCCTGTTTGAAAGCCTACGAGTTGACCCATCATCCTGATCCCCTCAAAAACTATTTGAACCAGTAGCCCTAAAATCATGCCGATTATGAGTTCCGCGGTTATCATCTGAACCATTCCACACAACGTATCAGGAAATTCAACCACCTTATTATCTATAACCGAAAAAAGGATTATGGTTATTATAAGGACTAATCCTGCCTTGGCTAAAACCGGAATAACCCGGGAACTAAAGAATGGAAACATCAATAAAATAACGCTAACCCTTATTAGTATAAGAAAAAACGCCTTAAATTCTTGATATTGTATAGGCAAAAAATTCATTATCTTATATAAAACGGTATCTGCTCAATAGTAGTCACAGTAAATGCCATCAAATGCTCAAGCATCCAGTTGGCAAAAAAAAGCAGCGCCAGTAAAACGACCAATATCTTTGGCACAAATGTCAGGGTCATCTCATTGATCTGGGTCACAGCCTGAAATATGCTTACTATCAGACCTACAGCGAGTCCCAGGCCAAGCATGGGCATAGATACAAGTATGGTTGTTTTAATCGCCTCCTGTGCAAAAGTAACAACAAATTCCGGTGTCATATTCCTCACTCCTCACTCCTCACTCCTTACTCCTTACTCCCTATTCTCTATTCCCTATTCCCTATCCTCTTTGCTGGTTCTCCGACCCCAGACCTCTGACTTCTGACTTCCGACTTCCGACCTCCGACTTCCGACTTCTGACTCCAGACCTCTGACCTCTGACCTCTGACCTCTACTTATCAACTACCCGCCTGCAAAACTCTTTACAAGTGATCCGACAATCAAATGCCAGCCATCTACCAGAACAAAAAGCATCAGCTTAAATGGAAGGGAGATCATGATTGGCGGGAGCATCATCATCCCCATGCTGAGCAAAACACTTGCCACAACCATATCTATAACAAGGAAAGGCACATATAAAACAAATCCAACAATAAAGGCTGTCTTTAGCTCACTTATGACAAAGGCAGGAATGAGAACCGACGTAGGGATTTCCTCACGATTTTCCGGTCTCTCTTTTTTTGCCATCCTGACAAATAGGGCCAAATCTTTTTCCCGTGTCTGCTTGAACATAAACTGCCTGATTGGATGTATAGCCGCCTTCAGCGCAACTTCCTGAGAAATTTGTTCATTCAGATATGGTTGCAATGCATTATCATTAATCTTTTGCCAGACAGGCATCATAATAAAAAAAGTCAGGAATAGAGCCAGTCCGGCAATAATCTGGTTAGAAGGTGTCTGCTGAGTGCCAAGGGCGTGTCGCAAAAAGGAAAAGACCACGGCCAGTCTGGTGAAGGATGTTGTAAGTATAAGGATGGCCGGTGCAAGGGTTAGAATGGTTAAAAGAAAGATAATCTGCAGTAAAACGGAAATATCGCCTGGATCACCTCCCTTTTCTATGCCTATATTCAATGAGGGAAGAAGGAGATCACCGGCAAAGGCATTATCTGTAAATGAAACGCAAATGACGAGAAAAAGGGCAAAAAGAAATAAATTGCAGAATTTCCCGGACATAAAATTGGACGTAAAATTGGATGTAAAATTATTATCCTTTGTTCTCATGGATTTTTCCATTTGAATCGTTAAGTTTGGTTATATAGCTGATGCTGCCCGGGGCAATACCCAATACAATCCTTTTACCGGAAATTTCTATGACTTCAATCCTCTCTTTTGATGACAGATGGAGCGAAGAGACAACTTTGATAGCTAAATCTCCCTTTGCCTCTCTCCTAAAGAATAAAAACCTTTTCATAAGGTAGAGAACAAGGACCAGCAGACCAAGCACAATAAAAAGCATGGCCGCTGTCTTAATGATCGTGTTCAACTCAAATATTCCATTCATTTCAAAGACTTAACCCTCTCAAGGGGGCTGGCGATATCAGTCACCCTTATGCCATATTTCTCATCTACGACCACAACTTCACCCCTGGCAACCAATTTGCCGTTTACATAAATGTCGAGAGGTTCATCAGCCGGTTTGTTCAAGTCGACTATTGATCCCTGCCCCAACTGGAGCAGATCATTTACAAGCATCTTGACCTTTCCCAATTCTACAGATAGGTCAAGAGGGATATCAAGAATGAGATTAATGTCATATTCTTCCTTTTGGCTTGACTCATTCTCCTTTGACGGCTCTACATGATTGTTGCCTTCCAAATTCCCACTTTTGTTCATCGTTCACTCCTTATTAATCTTTCACTTATTCTTATGGCCTTATTGTTACTATAAGACCCTGGATAACCCTTAAATTTTGGAATACCCTCAACCTTGACAAGGATCGAATCGCCTGTTTTTTGATCCAGCAATATAACATCATCAACCTTTATCTCCAGCAACTCCCTGGCACTTATCTTTGTGGTACCCATGGTGCAATTTAAACTGACTGCTGTTTCCCCTATTTTTTCCCCAATATATATCCGCCACCTCTTATCAACCTCCAATCGTTCACCACGAAACTTTTGTTTAAGCTTATCTTTTATCGGTTCGATTGTGGAACAGGGTATGCAGAAACTGATTGCTCCCGAGACATTTGTGAGGGATATTACGAATTTGATTCTAATGATCATATCGTCAGGTTTGACAATTGATGCAAATTGCGGATCTATTTCCGAGCGTGAGAAAGTCATGTTTACTTTATGAACATCCGACCATGCTTGCTGTAAGTCGCCTAAGATTACTGTGGTTATCCTTTCTATGATCTTTGACTCAATGGCCGTAAAGGCTCTTCCTTCAAGTTTCGCAGGATTCAGCCCCTTTCCTCCAAAGAAGGCCTCAACAAAGGAAAATACAAGCGCGCCTTCCAGAGCAAGGATGGCAGATCCCCTTAAGGGTTCGATTTTGAAGATATTCAGGCTTGCCGGAAGGGGAAGAGAACGACAGAATTCACTAAAGCTGAGCAATTCGTTAGTTGACAGTTTTACCTCTACATTAGAGTTTGTGATTGAAGAGAGACTATCTCTTAAGAAACCAACAAATCTTTCATTAATAACTTGAAGGGTGGGCATATTTACAGGCCCGGACTGGGCGGCAAAATTGTATACCTCAAATCCCTCGTCTTTTTCAGGGGTATCTGTCTCGGTTTTAACACTTCCCTCATCTATCCCGCCAAGAAGGGAGTCAACCTCGTCCTGTGATAAAACACTTGCCATGGCTTTACCTACTATTGCACCACAAATTCCGTAAAATAGATCCTGCGAACGACTGCCTCGCTCAAAATCTGATTGACCCTCAACAGGAGCTCTTGTTTTAATTCAAGCTTTCCTTCCATTGTGCTAATCTCTTTGAATGACTTGCTTGAAAGGAGAATGAGAATAGTATCCCTTAATTGTGGTTTATACTTTTTCAACATCATGCCTTGTTCTTGATTGCCGATTTCAAGAATTATCCCGGCCTTCAGGTATCTTTTTCCTGATCCGGATTTATCCATAAGATTGACAATAAATGTATCAAGAGGGTATGTGATGAGCGCCTCTTCTTTGTTTTTCTGGGGCTGGGTTTCGGAAATCTGCGCCTCGTTTTTGCCTTCCTTTATAAACATGTCCCATCCCAGATAACCCCCGACTCCAAGAACGATTACCAAAACCACTAAGATTATTAATTTAAGAAAAGACCGCTTAGACTTTTTCTCTTCAGGCTTTTTCTCTTCAGGCTTTTTCTCTTTAGGCATTTATATCTCCTTATAAATATTTAAAGATTATCTCGACTCTTCTGTTAATGGCTCTTTTTTCCGGAGTATCGTTTGGATGTAGAGGCATGGACGCGCCATACCCCCCGACAAAAAAGCGTGATGGTGACAGCCCTTTTTCCTCTAAAAAGTATTCAAGAACAGAAAGCCCCCTGTATAATGAAAGCTCCTGGTTTGATTTATATAACCTGCTTTTAATCGGGATGTTGTCTGTATGACCCATAATGAGAATTTCATTGGGGCATGATTCCATGGCCTCGGCAATTGAGTCGAGAAACTGGAATACCTCCTTTTTGATAGTCGTCTTTCCGGAATCAAAAAGTATATCCCCATGAAAGGATATTGTAATACCCCTTGCATCATCTTTTATACTGATTAGTTCATTAAAATTCTTTAGCGTCCCCTTTATATTTTTATCTGATTTAAGCGAAGGCATGAGAAGACTCTTAATAAGCTCCTGATCAATCACCAATAAGCCTGCGGAAGTTTGATATTTTTTGATAAGGGTTGCAAAATCAGTGATTTCACTTGAACCAGCAAATTCAAGTACGCCGGAAGGCGTACTAAAATGCATAAATGTTTCTTTCAGTTTCTTTATGTCTATCGAAGACATGGTAAGAAGCATTACAAAAAAGGTGAGGAGAAGCATAACAAGGTCTGAAAATGTTACCAGCCACGCGTTGGCATCCACCGTTGTATCAGATGAAAGGTTTTTTTTTCTCTTGACCATTATTCAAAAAATCCTGAAGTCAAACTTCATATATGTAAAGACACCCGATGATTTCTTTCTGTAAATCCTTTTAATATAGGCTGGCGCACTAAAATTCAAAATAATATCCACCCTTCTGTTTTGAGCCCTTAATTGTCTTGTATCATTGGACGCAATTGATCTATGGCTGCCGCATCCATATGCCTCAAGTCTATCAGGGTGAATTCCGCCTGCCGACTTGAAATACTTAAAGACCTGCATCGCCATCAGCGCCGATAGCTCAAAGTTGGACTTATATCCCTTTTCTTCCGCCGGCCTGTTATCTGTATGCCCGGCTATCTCTACGGAATAATCCCCATTTTTTATAAAATCGCATAGTTCACTTAACACAAGGTATGAAGAGGTTTTGAGCTTTAATTTATTCTCATCATTCTCATCAAAGAGGAATTTCTCATTTATGGTGATTATTTCTTTGTCCTCATGTGATTTTAAACTAATCTTGTCCTTTTCCTTTACATCTATGTTTATGATATTTAACAGTTTATTATGGTCTAATCCTTTCTCTATCATTGGGGTGGAAGGTAGAGGGGTGAGTTTTCCTGTGTTCGATGCTGAAGATCCGCTGGTAAAACTGCCAAAAGCGCCTAAGAGTGAACCTAAGCTCAGGCGAATTTTTTTTTCGTCAAATACCGCGAGGGAATTGAGCAAAATAAAAAAGGTCAGGAGTATGAGAAAAAGAGAAACAGTCATAATTGCTCCTATGCCTGCTTTGAGTTCATCATCGATATTTTTTTTCTTTTTAGCCATTAAGAAGACTTCCTCTGACTGGGGGGCACAAAGGCCAGAAGTTTCTGTTCAAGGATCCTGGGATTATCGCCATTGGAAAGGGATATTACTCCCTTAATAGTCAGCTCCTTGGTCAACACCTCCTCCTTGCTCCGTGTCCTGAGCTTTCCCGCTATGGGCATGCACACTATATTGGCGATGACAGAACCATAAAAAGTTGTAAGCAAGGCCACAGCCATGGCCGGTCCTATTGTACTCGGGTCATCCATGTTCTGGAGCATCTGCACCAATCCTATAAGAGTTCCGATCATACCAAGGGCAGGGGCGTATGTTCCCATGGTGCTAAATATCTCTGCCCCTAACTGGTGCCTGGTTCTGATAAAATCAAGTTCTGTTTCCAGTAAATTAGCGATCTCCTGGGGTTCCAGTCCATCGATAGAAAGCTGAACTCCCTTTTTTAAGAATTCATCTCTCACATTCTTAATATCACTCTCTAAAGACAAAATGCCTTCTTTGCGGGACTTGCGGGCCAAATCTAAGAATCTTTTGATGAGTTTATCTGTGGATATGTTTTTTGTTAAAAGCGCTTTTTTAACAACACTTAAAACCCCAAATACATCCTTTAAGGGATAATTAATCATAGTCGCCCCGAGTGTGCCGCCAACAACTATCATCAATGCAGGAATATTTACAAAAAGCTGAATTCCAGCGCCTATGGAAATAGCTAAAAATACAAGGCCAAATGCCGATATAACGCCTAATAAAGTCGCAATGTCCATAAGTCTCCTTAAAGGTTCAGGGTTGCTCGTTACTCGTTACTCGTTGCTCGTCATTTGTTATTGATTATTAATTCAGGGTTCAAGGTTCCGATTTCCGGTTTTCGACTTCCGATTTCCGACTTCTGACCTCTGACTTCCGACTTCTGACCTCTGCCTGCCCGCCGTCCTTCTGGCGGGACTTCCGGGTTTATCTAAACGCCTTAGATGATATTTTTAATGAATATATAGCAATCTTTGTGCCATTTATCTTAACACGGGGTTATTTAACTTTGAGGAGGTTATATATTCTTAGGAGTGAAAAAAGTGAGGGAGATATGGCAGGCGGGTTTTGGTCATTGTAATTTACCTGCCCGCCATCGGCTTCGCCTACAGGCGAGGCGGGCGGGTTTGTTATTTGTTATTTGTTATTTCAAGAAAGGAAATTCCTATACTATTAAATTATTGAAGTCTTATGTGTGAAGCCACGTCAAGAAACAGGGCAGGTGTCAGGATCTTGACACCTGCCTTGTTTTTACTACCTCTTTAAATTAATAAGCTCTGCCAGCATCTGATCTGTTACCGTAATAATCTTGGCATTGGCCTGGAACCCTCGTTGTGTGGTTATCATCTTGACGAACTCGGTGGCAAGATCCACGTTAGATTGTTCAAGGGAGTTGGGCGAGATGCTGCCCAGACCGCCGGACCCTGGCTTGCCGGTAATTGGGTCGCCGCTCAGCCTGGTCTCCCTGAAAAGATTGCCGCCAACCTTGAACAGGGCCTGATTATTCTGAAACTTGGCCAGAGCCACCCTGAACAAAGGAATTACCTGTCCGTTGGAGTACTGGCCGGTAAGGGCGCCGTCTGTTCCCACGGTAATCGACTGGAGATCACCGGCCCCATAGCCGTCTGCGGACTGAAACGCGGTGGTTGAAGCAGCCGAATATTGAGTGGTGGAAAGCGAGTCGTTCGCCCAGCTCTCGTTCGTCGAGTTATAGGAGGAACCAAAGTCAAGATCAATATTCATGCTTGTGTCTGCGCCCCCGAGAAAGTCGGCGGTAGTAAAGAAATATCCATTGGCGCTGAGGTCGCCGGATACGGTTTCGGATTTCGTGACCCAGCAGTTGGAGTTTCCAACATCATGGTCGCTGTAGCAGGTTACGGTAAAGTTATCATCCAGAACAAAGTCAGGATCATCAGCGTCGGCTGTCCAAGTGATTTCTAAGCCATCAGCATCAGTAATAGTCTGAGTACCAGCTGTTGGGGTGAAGGTGTTGTCCCAACTTGTCCCGTCTGTGCACCACTTCATCTCAGCCACGATGAATTCGCCCCCAGTCGTCACCTTGAAGTAGTACGTTTTGGTGCTGGTTCCGGTATATGTCCCCCCAGAGGTTGGGTCGGTGCCAGCGTCATCAGGGTTCCATGTCAAATTCGCAACGGAGCCTATCTTCGTTAGCGTATTTGATGCGTTAAAGGCACTAAAGTCGATGTCGGATATTGCGCCGGATGCCTCGTTAAAGGTAATAATCCCCCTGCCCAACATCCCCACACCTGTCTGATCGGAATCTATTTCAGACCTGTTGTCCTCATCAGGATTGCAGGTCACGATATATTCATACTTTGTACTGGCATCTCCTCTGTCATAATACACGGTGATATCATGGGTGCTTCCCAGGGAATCATACACCTTAAGTGTGGTCTGGTACTCGTAGTTGTTTTCGCCAATGTAAGCATTGTTTGAATCAGAGCCATCCCATGATGAAGAAAGAGTCGCGGCTTTGCTGGATGCATCGGCATCGAGATTGGTAATCAGTGACAGCTTGCCTGTCTTTAGAGGCGATGATGTAAATGACGTGAGCACAACATCGGTAATGGAGCCCTTGTTTTCACCGGTGGTAGAGTCGAGTTCCCATCCGCGAACAATGTATCCTGCCGGATTGGTAAAATTGCCGTCCTTGTCAAAACGAAATTCACCGGCACGAGTGTAATATTCATTTTCCACATTGCCGGGATCCCGAACTATAAAAAAACCTTTTCCACCAATGGCCAGATCCGTAGTGCTGTCGGTGGATTCAAACGATCCCTGTGAAAAACTGCTTGTAATATCTGCCAGAGATGTGCCGCGCCCTACCTGAGCCGTGCCGGCGGTTGTGGCCACGGTCTGGCTTAAAACGTCCTGGAATGTTACACGGCTTCCCTTAAACCCGACTGTATTGACGTTGGCAATATTATCGCCTATCACCGTCATGGCATTGCCAAGCGTGCTCAAGCCGCTGATGCCTGAAAAAAGTGAGCTTGCAAGTCCCATTTTATTTGCCTCCTGTGTTTGATATTATTTTTTAATTAGATCCGCCTTATTTGGTTTTCGAAACACTGATATCTACGACCTGCGATATGGGTACAGGAATTTCATCTACATAGAGCAACGGGAATATCCCCTCTAAGTTCACCGCGGTTACCTGACCGGTAATCTGTGTTTCCACAGGCAATAACTGCCCATTCTCTGTCATGGCCGTGATTTCAAAGCCATAGACACCAGCCTCCTGCATATTTCCCGCATTATCGCGGCCATCCCACTCAAAATCATGCCTGCCCGGTTGCAGATGTCCCAGAGATATTTTCCTGACAGGATATCCATTTGTGTCGGTTATCATGACACTACAATCAGCCATATCATCTATCTTAAAGCTGCCCATGGAAGTTTCACCCTGTTTTAATGACAGCATTTCACCTTCAGCTACAATCTCTTTTCCGATAAAATCCAGAGACTGAAAACGGGAGTCCTGGTCCTGACCGGATTTTATTAACTCAAGATTCCGGTCGATACTGAAAAGTTGCTCCAGGCTGCTGAATTGTGCCAGTTGTGCAGTAAATTCTGCGCTTCCAAGCGGGTTTAAAGGATCTTGATGTTTTAGTTGTGCTACAAGCAGTGTCAAAAAATCCTCCTTTCCCAGTTCCATTTCGGGAGCAGAAGAAGAAGAAGATGTCTCCCCATAAGTTGCTCCAAATCCTTCTATAAACATGGTTCTATTCCTCCCTTCCTTATTTAGTGCCTGAACGAAAACCCCTCTTTTTGTCATTTCGACCGTAGGGAGAAATCTTTAATGCCTGTATTTTCAGTATGATAAGATTTCTCGCTTTGCTCGAAATGACAGCTTTGGTTAGTTTTCGTTCAGACACTATTTAGTATACGTTCAGAGTTCTAAGTTCTGGGTTCCCTTTATTTTGTTAACCTTTACTAACCCTGAACCGTTGAACGATTCTGTCCCCGCCAGACTGACGGCGGGCAAGCTCTGACCTCTGACCTCTGACCTCTGACCTCTGACCTCTGTCCTCTGACTTCTGACTTCCGACCTCAGACCTCTGACTTCTGACCTCAGACCTCTGCCTGCCCGCCGTCCTTCTGGCGGGACCTCCGACCTCTGTCCTAACCCTATACTATTAAATCCAATAAACAATCGCCTCTTGACACAATCCGCTGCATGATTTGTGATTCACTTTCTCCAATGAATGGAATCGAATTCATCCCTTTATTCCACCTCTGATTCTGCTTTGTCGACTCCTTTGAGTCAGCCAGGGACTGGCCAAAATTGTAATTGATCTGAACATCTAATTTGTCGAGCTTTACCCCCTGTTCCACCAGGGCATGTTTGAGCTCATGGACATTGGAAAGCAGGAGTTCCTTTACCGAACTATTCTCAGCTATCATTCCAAGCTTCAGGATATTGCCTTTAATATTCATCTCGATCTTCACAGTCCCTAAGTCAGGGGGTTTCAATTGAAGTCTTATGACCCTTTCGCCCCTGAGAATAGACCTGGAAATCTGTTTTCCTACCTGATTAATCAAATAAGCCGGCAATAAATTCCTCGCAGACCCTGGCTGCTGTTTGACGTTATTGATGATATCTGAGGAGGTGGAACTTCCAATATTGCAGGGGACATCCATTTTACCTGTTTCTGATTTGATTATATGCCCCTCTTCTTTACCCCCCATCTTTAATGTGAGACCGGTATCGCGAGTCCGGGTTATTGAGCTTATCTCATTCTCGCTCAGATGAGACGGGCGGGCATTGGCGCCATTCTTTTTCAGAAGAGATGGTATATTCTCCTTTTCCGCTGCTTTATTCTTTCCTGTTTTCTTATTGGAATGTAAAGCGGTTAACTCCGGTCTGGAATCAGAATGTAAAGCGGTTAACTCCGGTCTGGAATCAGAATGTAAAGCGGTTAACCCCGGTCTGGAATCAGAATGTAAAGCGGTTAACTCCGGTCTGGAAAAGGATAATAGAGAAGATACGAGGCTCTCTTTTTCTGCGCTCACAGCCACCTTTTCTACTATCTGGTCAATGGAAGCTTTTACATCAGCCGGCAACAGACCTCCTTTACCCGGGCCTCCTGCCATTTGTTCCAGCGCTGTTATCAGGTCTTTGATTGAAACCCGGCCATCCATTTTCTTAGTTGGTATCTGAATTCCTATCCCTTCAAGTTTTTTTAAGACCTTGCAGACCACATCTCGATCAATAGTCACTTGATTTCTTTCAGGATCTCTTGGATTTATCTGGTTGCTGATCTCTTTTAATTTTATGACAAGTCTTTTCAGATCCAATTTCCCGCCTTCAAGTTTTGCATAGCTGAAAACATGATCCAGTTCTTTTGGCGACAGACCAAAATCTCTCAATAATGATTCAAGATGGGGAATAACCGAAATATCCAGGGCAACAGGTTGATATGACTTTTTCTCAGGAGGTTCAAGCTCGGTTAGTTTATGGAAAAACTCGGACAGATTAATCTCTCCACTAAGTTTATTCTCGGCCAGTCCCTGTAAGAACTTTTCCACGCTTTCCTGGGAAAAACCACAATGGTAAAGAAATTTTTTTAACACAAAAAGATCCTTTTTGTTTAGAGAGATTTTATTTAATGGTTTCCCCCTAACTAAAAGTCCTTTTCTGAGAGATTCAATATAGAATTTATATCCTTTTTTAAGGGCCGGTCCGGTTTGAGCAGGCCTGGTAGGATGATGAAAGGGCTTTTTTTGAGCCGAATTCAGTAATTTCTGGATAGAGGCGAAAAAATCCCCTGTCCCTTTTACCGATTTTAAGAGACTCCCGTTATTGCCTCCCTGGCAATTAATGGGTGATGAAATAATTTTTAAGATTATTGGGTTCATAATTTTTCACCAATCCTGTTCAAGGATTTGCTTATAATGAATTAGCAAATGTTATACCAAAACCCAAAGATATGGAGATATTCTATTAATACAATAGGTTAAGAAAAGTACATGATGGCATTCAAGGGATGTGAATGTTTAAAAGGAAATAATTTGCCCCCCAAAAAGGTTAAAAAGGAAAATATTTCCCTTTGAAATATTGACTTTTGAGATTCTTTATAGTAGGAATATTTAAGATATAAATTAGGAGTGTAAAAATGACTGTCGAGGTTAGCAACAATTTGCCATTAACGGCCATTGTCCCGCTAAAGGATATTAGCCTTCAAAAAAATTTGAGCGCTAATCTGCCATCGCAAAATCCGCGAGATTTTGTTATCCTGGATAATCCAATAGAACTTGAGTCTGATACCTTCCGGGAAAAAGGAACATTTATAGATATCTATATCTGAGAAACCTTCGCAAAATACCCATACCTCCGACCTCTCTGGATTGTTGATTTATGATTGATGGAATCGCTCCTGTCTGCGTGCGGACACGCACAGGCAGGTTGCTCTATATCTTTTCAATCGACAATCATCAATCGACAATCATCAATCCTTGCTCCGACTTCTGACCTCCGACCTCTGTCCTCCGACCTCTGACTTCTGACTTCTGACTTCTGAACGGTTACTTTTTAAGAAGCCCTTCACTTATTTTAGCGGCTTTCTCTATATCCACAAAAGAAAGGATATCCCCAACAATATCTCCTTTCATCCTGGAAAAAAGTTCAATGACAAGCTTTAAGTCCAGTTTTTCAATCAAGCTTGCTGCTTTCTGTGGTTTCATGGCCGAATATATCTTTATAAGATGCTTAAGTTTCCGGTCCTCACCAGTCTTTTTCACGGCCATTTCAGCTCTTATTTCATTCCTTAACCGGGTAAGCGCTGCGATTTTATTGTTTATCTCCTCCTGGAGAGCAACAAGTTGTATCTTTCTTTTTTCAAGATATTTTTCTTTTTCTTTGAGCTCAGCCTTCTTCCTGAGGAAACTCGAATTGATCGTTTTTTTCACGCCCGCCCTGGCTGAAGCCTCGCTACGCCGGGCGGGCTCTGCTGCCACTTCAGGATTTTTTGGGGGTTCTGATGCTATAGCAATTGTTCCCGTGAATAAGGAAGTAAATCGTATCTCGTAAAGAAAAATAGACCCCAATACAATCTTTACAATGATTAAGGAGGTCAGAAAAATCTGTATCAGCAACTTCATGCCTTTTCACCCCTTCTTATTATAACCATTTCATCCATGTACTTTTGTTCCTCTTGCTCTAATCTTTTCATGTAATCTTTCAACTGTAAATCCTTTAAATTTTCCAGCGCCTTTTTCTTTATGGATTCCTTTTTTAAGATTTTTTCCTGCGCCTTTACTTTCTTTTCTTCCTCCTGAAAGTCCATATGAGCTCTTTCAAGATCGTGGTCTAACTTTTGCAAAAAGGCCTGATAGATTTTATACATGGAAACATCCAGGCCCTTCATCGCTTCATCTCTGCATTGAATTACGCTCTCTATTCTTTTCCCGGCCAACCTTTTAACTCTGTTTTCCCTCTCCATACGCTGGTTCCTGACATCGAATAAATCTCTCTGGGCCTTTTTTTCCAGGTAATTTCTGTAATTAAGTATATTATCAAGCCTGAAAGAAAATCGTTTCACTGGACAATCCGATCCTCAAACAGATCCTTCAACCGGTCAACACTTTCTTTAAAGCTCACCTTCTGGTAAATATCCTGGCGTAGAAATGAATTAATTTTCCCGATAATCTTCTTGGCAACATCTATCTCCGGATCGCTGCCATCCACATAAGCGCCTATTCTAATCAAATCCTCCGCCCCCCTGTATGTAGAAAAAACTTCAATCAACTTTTTAGCATTATTATAATGCTCGGAGTCGATAATATCTTTCATTACCCTGCTAATACTTGTCAACACATCCACTGCAGGATAGTGTCCTTTATGGGAAAGGGATCGGGACAGCACTATATGCCCGTCTGCGACAGAGCGAACACAGTCTGTTATGGGTTCATTCATATCATCGCCTTCGACCAAAACATTATATATTCCTGTAATGCTCCCTGTTTTTTCGACTGTTCCAGCCCTTTCAAGGAGTTTTGGTATCTCGCTGAAAACACTCGGGGTATAACCTTTTGCTGAAGGCGGCTCCCCTGCAGCCAATCCTACCTCCCTTAACGACATGGCAAATCTGGTAATAGAATCCATGACCAGGATAACATCCAGGCCTTTATCCCTGAAGTATTCTGCCAGGGTGGTGGCTACATAAGCCCCTCTTATCCTTACCAGGGGAGGGGAATCAGACGTAGCCACTACAACAACCGATTTCTTAAGCCCTTCTTCTCCAAGGGTGTTTTCGATGAATTCTCTCACCTCCCTGCCTCGCTCCCCGATCAAGGCCATTACAATGACATCCGCGGATGTATTCCTGGCTATCATACCGATCAGAACGCTCTTCCCTACACCGGATCCTGACATTATCGCTATCCTTTGACCCTTTCCAATAGTCAGCAGCGCATTGATAGAACATATCCCGACATCTATGACATCATGTATAATCTCCCGTTTCAAAGGATTAAGAACATCTGCATAGATCGGATATTCTTTTTCTCCCCTTATTATACCTTTCCCATCAATTGGGCGGCCAAGGCCATCTACGACTCTGCCAAGGTATGCCTCTCCGACCTGAACACCAGGCTTTTTACTTATTGCAAGGATTTGGCTTCCAGGCTTTATTCCTCTCATTTCACCAAACGGCATGATAATGATACTTTTTTCGTTAAATCCTACCACTTCAGCCTGGATATTGAGGCCTTCTGAATTTTTTATTGCACAAAGGCTCCCGACACTTAGTCTCGGTCCATTCGCTTGGGCAACAATTCCTGCAACCTTTACTATCTTCCCCGCCAATGTAACAGCCTGGCATGAGTTTGCGGCGTTGAAATATTTATCCCATTTGATTTTGTAATTGTCATTAGTCATTGGTCATTTATCATTGGTCATTGGTCATTGGTCATTGGTCATTGGTCATTTATCATTGGTCATCTGACCTCTGACCTCTGTCATTTGTCAATCCCCCTTGCTTGCTCCAGGCTCTGGTAGACCTTCTCTAACCGGGTTTCAACACTGGCATCTATATCACCATAACAGGTTTCCAAAAAACAACCTCCTCTCGTGATGGAAGGATCGGAAGTAATAGATATTGACTTCAGGTCATTGACTTCAGCAAAAAACTGTGTCCGCGATTTTTCAATATAATCGATATCCTCCGGATTGACCCTAAGAATGACTTTACTTTTTTCAACTGCAAAATGAAGTGCATTAAGAACAGTGTCCCTTATAGCATTTTTATCAGAAGCAATCTCGCGGTGGATAATCTTTTTGGCAACAACAAAAATGAGATCCAGTATTTCCTTTTCATACTGCTTTGGGATTTCTTTCGCAAGCCGGCTCAACTCAATCAAAATACTCTCAATATTTTCAATTAGCTTTGCTGCCTTTTTTTCTCCCAATTCAAGACCATCTTTTTCTCCCTGGGCAAATCCCTTCTCATACGCCTCCTGCTCTAAAAGAGCGGCCTTTTCTCGAGCCTCTTGCAAAATATTCTCAGCCTCTTTTCTTTTCTCAGGATTATCCCCGCCTTTTTCAAGTGGAATAAAATCCGCCTTTTCCGTATCCGGTGTTTGAATCTCGATAAAATCGGTTTCATTCCTTTTTCCGGTTAAAGCATGGGATCCAAAGGACTCCATTTCAAATTTTTCCCAGGGTTGCCCAATTTTTGCTATTTCTGTTGAATGGTTAGACAAAAACATCCTCTTTACCCTTTCCGGCAAAAACTATTTTTCCCTCGGCCTCAAGCTTCTTGGCAATTTTTACAATACCTTGCTGGGTCTCTTCAACCTCGCTCAGCCTGACAGGGCCCATGACCTCCATATCTTCCTTCAGCATTTCCGAAGCCCGCTCGGACAAATTACGAAATACCTTTTCTTTCATCTCCTCAGATGCTGTTTTTAATGCCTTTGACAATAGCTGATTATCCACATTCTGCAAGATTTCCTGGAAATTTTTATCCTCGATCCCTAAAAGATCTTCAAAAACAAACATCTTTTGTTTTATCTTGTCTGCCAGATCACTATCCTGTTGCTCTACGTAGGATAGGATACTTTCCTCTGTCTTATTATCAACCACATTCAACATATTAGCCAATGCCTGCACCCCGTCAAATTTTCTTTTAGTAATTCCAGTCGTGGAAAGATTACTTTTAATTGTCTGATCAAGCTCTTTTACAAATTCATCTTGAACCTGGCACACATCTGTTACTCTGAAAGCAACATCCGACTTAATATTGTCAGGAAGGATGCTTAATATTTCTGCGGCCTTTCCTTCCGGAAGGTAAGACAGTATTAATGCAATAGTTTGAGGATGTTCTCCCTTAATAATATTGCTCAGACTGTCTGCCGGCATATATGCCAGATCACTAAAAGGGATATTGCCTGTTTCGTTGCCTATGACCTTAAATACCTCTCTTGCTGTTTCTTCATCCAGTGTCTCGCTCACAACCCGCTCAAGGAAATTCTTGCCGGAGACTACCAGGTTATCATCATTTTTAAAACTCGCTAAAAAGTTATTCATAACCGCATTCAGGGTTTCAGAAGGAATATAGGATATCTCTGACATATATTTCCCGATTTTTGTTATGCTTTTTTCATCTAATCCTTCAAAAAATGAATTGGTAAATTTCTCCCCTACGGCCAAAAGAAAGATAGCTGCCTTCTCAGGTCCTTTTAAACTATCAGGATTTAGTTTATTAGCCGCCATTATTTCTATTCACCTATCCAGCCCTTAATCACTTCTCCGGTTTTTTCCGGATTGCTCGTGCTTATTTCAAGAACCCTTTCCTTTTGACTCATCCCTTCTGATTCAGAAATCTCCACATATCCTTTTGTGCCTGGCGGCAACTCTTTTCTTTCAAAAACAGCTTCTTTGGCAATACCCTTTACACTCTTTAGCAAGGGCCTGACTATAAGAAAAAAAGCCAGGATTATCAGGAACAGATTGACTATTATTTTTCTATATTTCGCCATCAGCATTATGGGATCAAAATTTTTGCTCTTAACTGCATCCTTCATATCAACGGGTATTGAACCTGAAAATGGGATGGAACTCACTGAAACCTGATCCTCCCTGTCCTCATTATAGCCCATGGCCCTCCTTACAATATCTTCAAACTTTTTTAATTCCGCTTCCGTTCTCGGGATATAATCTTTTTTCGTGGTTCCATCCTTTAATTTCTCTAATTTATAGGTCCCGTCAATGACTGCGGCAACCGAAAGGCGTTTGACTGTTCCTGCCGGTTTTATAATTTCCCGGGTTATTTTGTTGATCTCATAATTTGTAGCAATATCCTTTTTTGTCTTTGTTCTCTGAGCCCCGGTTGAAGACGGTACAACACCGGTTCTCCGGTTAAGTAATGTCTGAGAAGTTTCGGCTTCCCGTTGGGCTGTACGCATTGTCTCTTCAAAATTTCTTTTGCTTCTAACTGCTGTCGCTAAAGGATCGTATTCCTCTTCATTTAAGATGATTCTATTGAAATCGATCTCAGCGCTCACCCTTACTATCGCCTTGCCCGGGCCTACAATTCCTTCCAGCATGGTTTGGACATTTTCTTTTATCTCATTTTCAATATTTCTTTTATAGTCAAGTTGTCCATTACTTAAGAGAGAAGACGTGCCATCCCCTGTTTCCCCTTTAAAGATAACCCTTCCTTTTGTATCCACGACTGTGACATGATCCGGCTCAAGTCCTTCTACTGCATTTGCAACTAAATGAACAATGGCCGCAACCTTGCCTGTCGGCAATCTTGATTCCAGATCTAACTGGATTGATGCAGATACCGGTTTTTTATCCTCAATAAAAAGTGACTCCTTTGGTATGGCTAAAAATACCGCGGAGGCTTTAACCTTTTTGAACAGGTTTATGGTTCTTGCCAACTCGCCTTGCAACGCCCGCCTGTAATTCAATTCTTGAACAAATTTAGTTGTTCTAAAATCCGCCTTGTCAAATATCTCGAAACCTACATTTCCTCCATTGGGAAGCCCATCGCCTGCTAAAGACAGGCGCAACTCGTATACTTTTTCTGCCGGGACCATAACTATAGTCCCGTTAGCTTCAACCCTGTAAGGGATGTTTTTTTCTTTCAGTTTAGTAACAATGGCGCCTCCATCCTGCGGGGAAAGATTATTAAACAAAACCTGATAATTTTCCTGGTTTGCCCAGAAAAACATAAAGGCAAATCCCGTAATCACAAGGATAAGGGTAAAGGCTATGCTGATCTTTTTGGAAAAGGGTAATGAGCCAACAAAATCAATAAATTGAGTAATAGAACCATTCATTCTGAAAGTTTCCTTTTTTAATCCTCCTAAACTTGTCATTTCGAGCGAAGCGAGAAATCTTTGGCTTGTAACGTATTGAAAAACAAGATTTCTCCCTGTGGTCGAAATGACACATTCGCTGAATCCGACTTTTTACGAATTCATCAATATTGCATATGCATTATTTCTCTGTATGCCTCGATAGCCTTATTCCTGACTGTAAGAAGCAATCGCATAGATATATCAAATTTCTGAAGTCCTATCATTGACTCATGAATATCTGCATTTCCTTTCAAAAGATCAATAACAGATCTATCTGCCTCTTTTCCTAAATGATCGACCCTGCTGACGGCCTCTTTTATAACCTTGCCAAATTCTGCCTGATTTTTTTGCCTGACATTCTCAATATTTTTTACAAGGACTTGCTGCGGTTTTCCAATTCTTAGATCACTCATCTCTTATCTCCCTATTTCAAGCGCTTTAAGGGCCATCTCCCTCACTGCTTTGATAGCCGCTATATTAGCCTCAAACGCCCTTCTTGCCGTAAGCATGTTTGTGTTTTCCACAATTAGATCCACATTTGGCTTGAGCAAATATCCTTCATTGTTTGCATCTGGATGAGCTGGATTAAATACCCTCTTAAAAGGACTTTCATCCTCGACAATATCGTCAATTTGAACTCCTTTAACCTCAAAACTCAAAATCTTGCCAAAGTCCAGCTCTGGTTGCTTTGTGCTCATCACAACCATCTTTCTCCTGTAAGGTCCGCCTTTTTCCGTACGTGTTGTCTCAATATTGGCAAGGTTGGCGGCAATAATGTCCAGTCTTTTTCTCTGGGCGATGAGCCCGGAAACGCTTATATCAAAACATACCATAAAGTTCATCTTACCGTCCTCCCTCTCTTATGACCTCTTTGAGTATGGCTATCTTTCTCAAAAGGGTCTCAACTGCTGTTCTGTATATCAATTTATTCTCGGTCAGCTTTTTCATCTCGTTATCTATATTGACCCGGTTAATACCATTGTATTCACCTTCCTCCTCAAATGGTTCAATCCTGTGTGCGGCGTTCATCCCCAAATCAATATGTCCGGGATCCGTCTTCATCAGATTGAGCTCACCACCTGCTTCCAATGCCCTGGCCATGGCGGTTTTAAAGTCAATATCTTTTGCCCTGAATCCGGGTGTATCTAAATTGCTGATATTGCCGGCTATAAGAGCATGCCTTTGTTGAGTTATGCTGATTGCGCATTCAAGTGCGCGAAACGTTTTGAACGTTAACTTATCCGGCATAATATTCCCCTTCACTACGTAGGTTCAGGGTTCAAAGGTTCAGGGTTCAGAGGTTCTTTGAACATATTTCTGGATTCCCGCTTTCAGTTAATTTTAAGCAAATTACATGCCTCTTTTTATTGTGTCTCCATCTTTTTTCTATACTCATCTAGTTTGTTTCTCAATGTACGCACGCTTATGCCTAAGATTTTCGCTGCATGGGTCCTGTTGTCATTGGTATGGTCAAGGGTGCGAAAAATAATATTTTTCTCCATCTCTTTTAATGATACCACAGGCATAAAGGGATAACATGCATTTTCAGTCCGTGTATTTTTCTCGGTCATAAAAAGGTCGTCCTTATCTACTAATTCCCCTTCAGACATAAGAATCGCCCTTTCAATAATATTTTCAAATTCCCTTACATTTCCCTTCCATGACATTTGTATAAGCGATGTCATTGCCTCTTGTGTCAATCCTTTGACAGCCCTTTTATCTACCCTGTTGTACTTTTCAATAAAATAATTTGCCAGCAGAGGTATGTCGTCTCTCCTTTCCCTCAAAGGAGGCAAGTGAAACGGAATAACATTCAAGCGATAATAAAGATCTTCCCTGAATTTTCCGTCCTTAAGCTGTTTTTCTATATCTTTGTTTGTGGTGGCAATAATCCTGAAATCCACAGGAATGGGGACAATTCCCCCAACCCTGTCAATCTCCCTTTCCTGCAACACCCTCAAAAGCTTTGATTGAAGATGATAATCCATCTCGCTTATCTCATCTAAAAGCAGGGTCCCGTGATTGGCTATCTCAAATTTACCCTTCTTTCTAACAAGTGCGCCTGTGAATGAACCCTTTTCATGGCCGAATAGTTCGCTCTCCAGCAAGGTTTCCGGCAGTGCGGCGCAGTTTATAGCTACAAAGGATTTATCCCTTCGATCACTGTAACGATGAATATATCTTGCAAAAAGTTCTTTGCCTGTACCGGACTCCCCCTGAATAAACACAGATGCCCGGCTGCCGGCTATCTCTCTTGCCTTCTGCAAAAGCCGGTTCATTTCCCTGTTTTTTGTGATTATAGTAAACCTTCCGTTTGACCTGCCTTTATCTGTCTCAGTCAAGTCATTGGATATCCGGGAGGTAATAATTTCTATCATTTTGAGTGTCAATGGCTTAACAAGGAAATCACTGGCGCCTAACTTCATTGCCTCTACGGCTTCCCTGACCCCGGCATTGGCCGAGGTAATGATAACGGGGAGGGATTTATTGAGTTCTTTTATCCTTCTTAACAGATCAAGACCGTTCATATGTGGTAAATTCAGCTCGATTATGACCAGGTCATAATGATCCCTGATTATTTCTTGAAGGGCTGACATGCCGTCTCCCGCTGTTGTAACATGATGACGTGATTCAACAAGAATCTTACTCATATTTGCCTGGTCATTCGCATTATTTTCAACCAGTAATGCCTTCTTCCTGCTCATTTCCAAATACTATATCCTTTCAACGGTTCAAGTCGCTTCGCTCCAGGAAAGAGAAAAGAGGTAAGAGAAAATAGGAAAGGCGCTCTATCCTCTATCCTCTTTACTCTATCCTCTTTACTCTATCCTCTTTACTCTATCCTCTTTACTCTTTGCTGGTTCTCCGACCTCTGACTTCTGACCTCTGACTTCTGACTTCTGACCTCTGACCTCTGACTTCTGACTTCTGACCTCCGACCTCTGACTTCTGACCTCTGACATCTGACTTCTGACCTCCGACCTCTGACTTCTGAGCCCTGATTTCCCTATTAAAATTAATCTCTTCTATCCTCTCTTTAGCAAGATTACTCCAGAATGGATCGTCGAAGCTCGAGATCTGATCATAAAGCGCAAGGGAATCTTTCCTTTTATTTAACAGCCAATAGCATTGAGCAACCTTGAACTTGAGCGGAATTATATTTGCCTTATCTTTTGCCATCTCGATAGCCTGGTTAAAGATGGCAGCGGCCTCTTTGGGATAGCTGAGATTGAGATAGACGTCTCCTATCTCCTGATAAATGTAATCATGGACTGAGTCACAAGCTTCCTTTAAGCTATCTGCCTCCCTTACTGCCTCTAATGCCTTTTCATTAAAGCTGCACCTCGCCAACGCACCGGCCTTGTCCGTCAAGAGTATTGTTCTTTTGCATGGAGTTAAGGGATATTTCAGGGCAGAAGAAAACATCTCCGCTGCCTGAACATATCTCTTTTGTGTCAAAAAAATACTACCCTTCAACCGGTATGCATATTGAGCGTATTTGTCAGACGGATAATTGTTTATCAAGAGGTTAAGTCTTGTCAGGGCGCTTTTGAGCTCTTCTTTTTCAGACAAACTCCTGCTCAAGAAAAAGAGAAGCTCAGGGGGTTTCTCTTTGTCAGGCAAAAGAGGATCAGCGATACTAAACATCTCTGTGGCCATGTTCTCAAGATTTAGATGTATGCATGCTTTTGCAATCATTAAAAAGGGTTCAGGAGAATCAATTTTTGAAAACAGTTCTTTTTCACGATCATAGATATTTATTATGTTAGCATATTTTTTTCTTTCCATATCCTTCTTAAGGATCAATTCCATCGTGTTTTGCAAAATATATTTATACTCTTTTTTTAATGACGTCCGGGGATAACGCTTAAAGAACTTCTTTAAGGTCTCGAGGCTTTTGTTATAATCCTTTTGTTTCTGATATAAAACAGCAAGTTTGAACATGGCAAGCTGTGCCAGGGAATCTTTTTTATCTTTGCCAGAAGGATTGTTTATAATATTTTTATAAATTTCTTCGGGCTTGTCTATGTCTTTGCCTATTTTTACAGGAGACAATTCAATTATGTTTTCAACTATGCTTTCTGTCTTTAAGTTCCATTCTTCTTGTTGTTCTGCAAGCCTGATTATACTGATACGGGCGCCCTCTGTGTCTGGATAGCGTTCGCAGACCATCTGATAGATTTTTACAGCATCCTTGATCAGCCCATCATCTTGATAAGTATCTCCGATCCTGGTTAATATTAAATGGCTCATTTCTCTGTCAGGGCAGCTATTATAAAATCGAAACAGGTTTTCTCTGACACTGGCGTTATCTCCCAACTGGTAATAGATATCGCCAAGGCTTAGAGAAATCTCCGGGTACTGATAGATACTTTGAGGATTTGTTGTTCTAAGTTCAGAAAGAACATCAAGGGATTCATGGAAGGCATTCATTTCATAGAGGATCTTTGACATTTCTATCTTTGCTTCTGTTCTTTGGCGTATATCCGCATCTCTGGAAACTACCTCTTTTAAAACAGACAGCGCCTTCCGCCTCCTTTTTTTCAGGTAAAAAATCTTAGCCTTCTGTATCATGGCGCTCATGGCACACAAAGCGCTTTTATCTTTCCTCAAAATAAGGTTGTAATAGCCCATCGCCTCAGTGTAGCATTTGGTCTTGAAATACAGATTCCCAATGGCAAGCATGGCTCCCGGCACATATATGGATCTGGGGAATCTATTAACAGCATCCTTATAATGATTTCTAATATCGTTGAAATGAGTCGGAATAGAATCTGAATATAATTGCTCGTAAGATTTTGCCAGGAGAAAACAGGCCCTCTCTGTGTATCTGCCTGAGGGGTATATTTTGATGAAATGATTGAGCTTTTCAATTGTCCCGGACAGGTTTTGCTCCCTGTATGCATTAAGGCCTTCCAAAAAAAGGGCTGTATCATCCTGACCGTCATCTACTTCCATTTGAGTAAGTTTTTTTTCAGGATCTTCCAGTTCTTTTTTTTCATTGTTTATCTCGCTGTCCAGCAATGACAAATCAGAATTAAGCGCTTCCTCTTCATTCAACCCGTCAATCATTATAACTTCTTTATTTGTAATGATAACTTCTTTATTTGTAATGGCTTCTACTATTTTTTTCTGAGAGTCAAGCTTTGCAGGTATCTTGTCTGCATCTTTTTTTTCAGCCTCATTGCTGTTTTTTTCTATCACGACTTTTTTATTTCTATCAAAGGCTACATACTTTGGCCTGTTTCTGACATACCCTGTAACTTGTTTAGTGGATATCTTGAGCCATCCTCCTATACCCCCTCTCTGGTCAAGGATAGTGACTTTTGTTCCTTTTTGAAGAATATCCACAACAGAAGAATCCCGGGAAGGCTCTTTTCTTACATTAAGATGCCAGCAACTTACTTCTCCCTGCAACACAGCCCCATTATTGTCTACAGCCCCGGCTGAAAAAGCAGTAAACAGAAAAACAACGCTGGCAAACAGAATATATTTCATACTGGTCTTAACAGCAATTACTATGCCAATGAAATGATCAGAGGTCGGAGGTCGGAGATCAGCCGTCTACGCAAAGCTACGCCGAGCCAGGGAGGTCTGAGGTCTGAGGTCGGAGGTCTGAGGTCGGAGAACCAGCAAAGAGAATAGAGAATAGAGCAAAGGGAATAGGGAATGGAGAACGGGGAATGATGAATAATGGTAGGGCCGTCCTGCGTGGCGGCTAATTAAGGGAACCAGCAACCCTGAACCCTGAACCTTGAACCTTGAACCCTGCAAAGGGGTGTGTCATTATTTTGACGGTGGACGTTTGACGGACCTATGCGGAGACTGCGTCAGCCATGTTCTGCTTTTTGATCTTCTCCACCAGGGTAGTCCTTTTGATATTCAGGAGTTTGGCGGCCTTTGTTTTAACTCCATCGCTCTTCTCCAGGGCTTCAAGAATGAGCCTTTTTTCAAAATTCTTGACAGCCCCGGAAAATGTTCCTCCTCTTTCAAGCAAATCCTCTTCAACGGGTTGGATTAAAACGCTGTTTTGCTGAAGATGTTCGGGAAGGTCATCAAAACCTGCCACCTGATTATCACAAAGAATTATGATTCTTTTTACGAGATTTTCAAGTTCTCTGACATTGCCGGGCCAGTCATACATGAGCATTGCATCCATTGCAGCAGGGGAAAATCCTTTGATCCTTTGTTTCTTCCCGCGCTGAAGTTTTTTCAGAAAAAAATCAACAAGTAGTTTAATATCAGATTTTCGTTGTTTTAATGACGGGACTTTGATTGGAATGACATTTAATCTATAATACAGGTCTTCACGAAAGGTTCCGTTGTTTATGGCGATTGTTAAATTCTTGTTAGTGGCTGCGATAATCCTGATATCTACATGAATGCTTTTTGTCCCGCCTACTCTTTCAAACTTTCTTTCCTGGAGTACTCGCAACAGCTTTACCTGCAATGCCGGAGTCATTTCCGCTACTTCATCTAAAAAAATGGTCCCGCTGTTTGCCATCTCAAATCGGCCGATCCTAACTTTATGTGCGCCTGTGAAGGCCCCTTTTTCGTGTCCAAAGAGTTCGCTCTCAAGCAATTCCTCCGGGATAGCTCCACAATTAATAACAACCATTGGTTTGTCATTCCGGCTGCTGTTATAATGAATTGCCCTTGCTATCAATTCCTTCCCCGTGCCGGTTGCTCCGGAGATTAAAATAGTGCCGTCCGTATCAGCAACCTTTTCTATAAGGTCATATATTTTCTTGATGGGCTCACTTGTCCCGATAAAATTATCATATCTGTATTTCCGTCGCAGCTCCTTTTTAAGTCTGATATTTTCTTTCTCAAGACTTCTAAACTTGAGGGCCTTTTCAACAGAGACTAATAGCCTGGGAGCCGTTACAGGCTTGGTAATGTAGTCAAAAGCGCCTTTTTTTATTGCCTTAACCGAGCTCTTAATTGTTCCATAACCTGTGAGAATGATGCATATGGTTTCAGGTGAATTGGCCAGCACATGCTCAAGCACCTCCATACCCCCGACGTCTGTCATCATGAGGTCCGTAATGACAAGATCATAACTATTACTCTCTAACTCTTTTATCCCTGACTCACCGTCAGGGGCGGTTAATGCTTCATAACCATTAGCCTTTAATATGTCAGCAATGACATTTAATACTACAGGATCATCATCTATAACCAGTACTCTTGCCATAAGTTTCTTTCTGTGGAGCCAATTTCAAAACGCCCCCTTTTGCCCGATCTCTACGTCAGTCTCAAATTTTAATCCTCGAAATACTCAATGTATTCCTGTGGTTAAAATTTTTACCTTCCTTGACATCGAACAAAATTGAACATTTTGAAACCGGCTCTGTGATTATACATAATCCCCGCGATGAAACTTAAATACAGCCACATTTGCAATGACAGTCAGGTCTTTGATAAACTGCTCAAATTCACTGTCATTTTGGACCTTATCCGCAGCCTCAGCTTGGATCAGGCTCGCTTCTTTTTCAATAGTTTCCACTAAAGGCCCAATATGTTTTAGTGTCTTTTGAGAATCACTCAAATCTCTTGCATAATCATCCAAAAGGTTAAGGATTTTATCGCCATGCTCTAAGACATCGGCCTTGCCGCCAGGAGGGACAGGGGCGCCTGCTAAGTTTATTCCGGCAATCTTCTTGTCAAAAATTTGCCTGAATCCATTATCTTTATTAACTTTATCGGCAAACCGCGGCTTTGCCTCGTATATAATATCTATTCCATTGATATCCATTTTTTAAACCCCCTTTCAATCAACTGCCAAATACCTTCTCTAATTTTCCACTTATGGTTTCTGCGGTAAAGGGTTTCACAACGTAATTGCTCACCCCTGCCTGGACTGCCTCTATAATATTATCTTTCCGCGCCTCGGCCGTAATCATTACAAATGGTATGTCCTTTATTTCATTATCAGACCTGACCTTATTTAACAGCTCTAAACCAGACATTTCCGGCATATTCCAGTCACATAATATCAGATCAAATTTCTGTTTTTTCAGCATAGTTAGAGCGCTTTTACCATGATCAGCCTCATAAATATTTGTAAAGCCGATTTGCCTGAGGATATTCTTTAAAATACGCCTCATGGTGGCAAAATCATCAACAATAAGAACATCCATATTTAAATCCATAAAATATCATCCTCTTGCTCGTTGCTCGTTGCTCGTTGCTCGTTGCTGGTTGCTGGTTACTCGTTGCTGGTTACTGGTTCTCTGACCCCCGCCCGCCATCGCTTCGCTCAGGCGAGGCGGGCAGGTCTGACTTCTGTTCCTTTTGTTTTTCATTCGATGTTGGACGTTCGATGTTCGATGTTGGACGTTCATCTTTTGCTTGTTTCTCGTTTCTCGTTGCTGGTTTTCTGACCTCCGACCTCCGACCTCTGCCTGCCCGCCGTCCTTCTGGCGGGACTTCTGACCTCTGGCATCTTCAAAGATTGTCCAAAAGATCGTCTATGCCTGCCTGATCAAGACCATGGCCTTGTTTTTGCGGACCTGACAACTCTTCAACCTTTTCATCCACCACCTTCTGCAACTCATCCTGGGAAATATGAGGGTTTTTCTCCCTCTCATTGAGTTTAAGACCAAATGATATAACCATCCCCTTAATTTTTTTCTCTATTTCGCTTACAAGATTTATAATACTTTTAATCCTCTGGCCTGTCAAGTCCTGGAAACTCATCTGAATGAACGAATCAGATATCAAAGACAGATAATTTTCGTTACTCGACTCCACGTAGTCAATAAGGGGAGAGATACTTTTTACCGCTTTTTTATCTATTTTAATTTGATGATTATCTTTTCCCTGACCTGGGACCGCTATTGTCCCTTGTCTCAGAGAGGCAAATATTTTCCTGGTTTCTCCAATATTTTGTTCCATGTTTTCCAGATTATCCATGATCTTATTGGCGGCCATTTCAGTTGTCTCAATGACCCCCTCTAACTGATCAGCAGCCTGGGGGATATACTTTGTCGCTATATCGGTTATATTGGGATGAATCTTTGATTTTAGTTCCCTTCTAAAATCAATGAGCAACAGGGCCAGGTCCTTGACACCTCCTGTCATTTCAGAGGTAAGGTTTCTGAAAAAACTGTCATCATCCTGGTCCATGCCATTGGCCATTGCCTGCTTGAAAAAAACCGTCAATTGCTCTGTCTCATTGCCTGTAAGCTTGCCGGCTACGATATCGCTGATTTCCTTTTTAAAATTTTCTTTCATACTCTCATCCCTTTGCAGGCTTTAAGGTTCAGGGTTCAGGGTTCAGGGTTCAGGGTTACTCGTTACTGGTTGCTGGTTACTGGTTACTGGTTCTCTGACTTCTGACCTCTGACTTCTGACTTCTGACTTCTGACCTCTGACCTCTGACCTCTAATTCCTCAATTCCTTAATTCCTCAATTCCTTAATTCCTCAATCCTCTATCCTCTTTGCTCTATTCAAGTTTTTTTAACTATCATATCAAGCACGGTCTTGCTCACACTGTTAAGGGGAACCACCTTGTCGACAGCGCCTAATTTGATTGCCTCTTTAGGCATTCCAAAAACAATACAGCTTTTCTCATCCTGAACCACTGTGCGCGCGCCGGCCTCCTTCATCTTTAATAACCCAAGAGCGCCGTCTGAACCCATGCCCGTGAGAATCACACCGACTGCATTGCTTCCTGCATAATCCGCGACAGAATGAAACAGAACATCTACAGCAGGCCGCTGGTGGTGCACCAAAGGCCCTTTTTTTACCCGGACATAATAATTAGCGCCACTCCTTTTGAGTAACATATGGTAGTTCCCGGGCGCTAAAAGCGCGACACCGTTAATCAACGAATCGCCGTCTTTGGCCTCTTTTATTGTCATGGCGCTCAACTCATCAAGCCTCTCGGCAAACGCAGTGGTAAAATTTGCGGGCATATGCTGAACCACAAGAGTGCCCGGGGCATTGGGAGGCATCCCTGTTAAAACAGTTTTCAATGCCTCTGTCCCGCCTGTGGAGGCCCCGATAGCTATTATCTTATTGGTCGTCTCGGATAGGGGTTTAGATGCTATTTTTGTCTGAACGCTTTTCGTATAAAGTCCTTTTTCCCCAGCACTCACTTTAAGGCTGGCCACAGCCCTTATCTTGTCAATTAACTGGACACTCATCTCGCCGACGGAATATGTGCCTGACGGCTTTGATATAACCTCCTGCGCCCCGAGTGACAGAGCCTCCATAGCAAGTTTGCTGCTGTTTCTTGTAAGAGAACTGACAATAATCACGGGCAGGGGGTAATGCTTCATCAATTTGTTGAGAAATGTAATCCCGTCCATCCTTGGCATCTCGATATCCAGGGTTATCACATCAGGTTTAAGTTTCACGATCTTGTCCCTTGCCACGTATGGATCAGGGGCCGTGCCGACCACCTCCATATCTTTTTCCCGGGAGATTTCTTCCTTGAAAACCTTCCTGACAACAGCCGAATCGTCAACCACAAGTACCCTTATGTTCTTCTTCATTTCATCTCCGTCACAACCAGTGCTGCCCGATGATTATCTTCTGTCTTAATAAAAAAAGTATTCCCTTTTATCTCTCCTAAGTTATCATGTTGAAGATTGTTATCCTCGATCAATTCCGGGATGCCCAAACTTGTGGCGCCCTCTTTATCGAAAAGCGAAAACATGTGTCCTCCGATTATGTTCAGGGCTTCTTTTATGGTATCCTCTTTCTGATTTTCATTTACCTCTTCCTTCTCGATACCCAGAAAATTTGCCGTAATCTCTTTAACCAGATTAACAGGAATTACGATATAAAACAATCCTGCAAATGGCCCGCTAAAAGTCAGTGTGGCCCCTAATAATGATTGTTTATCGAAAAACCATTCCTGCAATGTGCAATTTTTGCTGCTAATTTGCACTGGTTGAAAAAACATGGTCTCCAGCACATCAGAAATCGCCTGCTTCATCAGCTCCATCATTATCTCTTTGTCCATCTTCCTCTCCTATTATGCTGATTAATGTCCTTTTTACATCCTCCGGCAGAAATGGCTTCTTTACATAGCCGCTTGCGCCTGAATCCATGGCTTCCTGCATCTTTTTTTCACTGCCTTCAGTTGTAATCATCACTACCGGAATGGAACGCAGCAGCTCATCTTTCTTCATTTCGGCCATCAGTTCCATCCCGTTCATATTGGGCATATTTATATCTGTTAAAACAATGTCCACCCATTCATTTGCCAACACCTTGAGGGCCTCTTTACCATCCGACACATCCCAAAACTCTCCAACATCGAATCCTGAGACCTTAATTATCTTTTTTACGATAGCCCTCATCGAAGAAGAGTCATCCACAATCAAGACATTAAATGCCATTTGCTGTTATCCTCCTGATATACTGACCAGTTCCTCAATATCCTCAAGCTTCCCACTGAAACCGGCTATGGTTTTCTGGATATCAATATCAGAAAAATGCAGCCTGTCCACAATATCCTGATAATGCCTGTAGGCGAGCCCGTCAGATCCCACACCCATCCCCATCATCATGCAAATGCAATCAGCCATGTAAACGATCGGAATCGACAGGTCACCAGGCAACGCTTTTTCAGGATGGTGATGATTTCTGATTATATTCACCATAACAGGACTGAAATTCCACTGTTCAGCCACCCTGGCTCCCAACTCGGCGTGGTCAATGCCGATGACCTCTTTTTCAGCATCTATAAATGTAATGCCTTTGCTTTGAACCGCTTTATTGATGGCTTCAAAGGAGTCCTTTACATAAGTATTTAATATGACCTTTCCTATATCTTTCAAAAGAGCGGAAGTAAATATAAGGGAAATATTATTGAGATTCCTTTTTTCCGCCAAATCCTGAGCCATGAGCGCTGAAGACACTGAATATCTCCACAGCTCGCCTTCGGTAAGATCGTAACCTGCCTGGGCCTCCCTGAAATTATCTGCGCTATTTCCCATCATGGCAAGAGAGGCCACCTTATCTATCCCCAGGTAAGCCACTGCCTGCTTGACTGATGTTATTTTCTTTGCAAGACCAAAATAAGCGGAATTGCATATTCTTAGAAGATTTGCGGTCATGCCCTGATCATATTTGACAATACCCACAAGCTCTGCGAGAGAGCTGTCAGGATTGGAAATAATTTCCATTATTTTGTCGCGAATGTAAGAGACCGGTTTTAACCTGTCGATCTCTTTAATTATTTTCTCTATTTCCTTCATATTTTCTTCATCCCTGCGCCTGATATCTTTAACCATGCCTGGCCGGTTTTTATCTCAAGCTTCAATGTCCTGTTAACCGTGCCGCCCACATCTTCAAAATCAATCATCACATTGTTTTTCCAGAACATCTTCCTGAGGACAGTATGGTTTCTCTTGCCGATATTAAACAGGCCTTTCTGGTCGAGAATTTGAGAGCCACCCGCTACAATAATTTGAAGACGATTCTTTTTTGCCCCAAATTTATAGGTTTCTTTAAAAAGAACGGGTATCCCGATGTCACCGAACATATAGGGATTCTTTCTGGCTTTTTGCACATCCAGGCTGGACTCAGGCAGCATATAGTGAAGCAATCCGCCAACCTTTGCCACAGGGTCATATATGGCCAGAGCTATGCATGAGCCTAAAGAATAGGTAACAAGAACGGATTCAGGGTCATTACTCACCTTCATGTCTCCAACCCCAACGACAAGATTCATTCTGATTCTCCTGAAGATATGTCGAAAATTCCTGCAATATCAAGAATAAGGCTGATTTTACCATCCCCCATAATTGCCCCGCCGGCCACCCCTTTTATATTTTTAAGCGCTCCGCCAAGATTTTTAATAACTATCTCTTCCTTGCTAATTAATTCATCTACGAGCAGGCATCTTCTTCCCCCCTGGTTTTCCACAACTACCACCAATCTTTGCCAGGGATGGCTGTCTATTTTATTTGACAAGGAATTTCCCTTGAGTCCAAACATCTGATCAAGCCTGACTAAAGGAAGTAAATGATCCCTGAACATGATCATCTCCCCCTCTCCCTTTACTGTGTGGCATTCGGTCCTCTTAGGTCTAAAAGACTCCTGGATAGTCAGGGTGGGAATAACATATCTCTCGTCACAGACTTTTACAATCATTCCATCGATTATTGCCAGGGTGAGAGGCACCCGGGTATAAACCGTTGTGCCTTTACCAGGCATTGACTGCACATCAACTCTCCCCTTTAGTTTTTCAACAATCCTGTTTTTTACTACATCCATGCCTACGCCCCTGCCGGATATATCGGTTACCTTTTCCGCAGTAGAAAGGCCTGGATGAAATATAAGGTTGTCGATCTCTACATCGGTCAATTTTTCATCTTCCTTTATCAGACCGCTGGATATGGCCTTTTTCAGGATTTGTTCCCTGTTTAAACCCTGGCCGTCATCCTCGATTTCTATTACAATATTGCCTCCCTTGTGATATGCTTTTAAATATATGGTTCCCTGTCGGGGTTTATTTGCGGCCTCCCTTTCATCCGGCAGTTCCAGGCCATGGTCTATTGAATTTCTGATCATATGGACTATGGGCTCATATATTTCTTCCACCATATTCCTGTCTATCTCTGTATCTTCACCTGACATGACAAGCTGCGCTTCCTTGCCCGCCTTTTTTGCCAGGTCTCTTATAAGCCGCAGCATCTTTTGAAAGGTGCTCTTGATCGGCACCATCCTGAGCGACATGACCGTTTTCTGCAATCCGGAAGTAAGCAGGTTCAACCGATTAACTATCTGATCCAGATCCCTGTCCCTGCTTGCCATGATTAACTTATTTTGTCTGAACATTGACTGGGCAATTGCCAGTTCTCCAACCATGTCCACTATATTATCGAGTTTGCCTGTATCCACCTTTACATGAAGAGCAACCAGCCGGCCAAATCCTTTCTGTTCCCTGAGCGCGGATACAACCTCCTTTGTTTCAACCTTTTTCTGTTCAACAAGTATCTCTCCAATTTTCTTGCCGTCCTGTTTCTTTTGGATATCAAGGACATCTTTAACATCCTGGTCAGAAACCACCCCCTTTTCAATCAGCATCTCGCCCAGGGGCTTATCACCATCCCCTTGGGCCTTTGCAAGAAAATGTTCAATCCTGACAATAATTTGTTTAGTGTCTATATCCCCTTCTAATGGAGTTCCAGTATCAAGAGAGGCCTGGACATTTTCAATCATGCTCTTCAACATATCCACGCTTTCGAGTATAATATCTACTATTTCCCCATCTATAGAAAGCTCTTTGTTTCTGACCTTATCTAAAAGATTTTCCGATATATGGGCAAGTTTATTGATCTTATTGAAATTGAGAAAGCCGGACACCCCTTTAACCGTATGAAAAGGTCTAAATATGGCATTTATCGTTTCAAGGTCGGAAGGATCCTGTTCAAGATCCATTAATTTAATTTCAATGGTACCTAAGTTGTCCAGAGACTCGGTCACAAAATCAATGATAATCTCTTTGTCCTCATCACCTATTATACCGGGCGTTCCTTCCAAACCCTGAACCTCTGAACCCCGCCCGCCATCGCTTCGCTCAGGCGAGGCGGGCAAGCCTTGAACCTTATAACCAAGACTCTTGAGAAGGGGGGAAATATCCTTATCAGACTCCTTCCCGTCAGCCAGATCTCTACACAGTTTCTGCAGTTCGGAGACGCCTGCCTCAAAAGGGGATAAATCAGATGTCTCATTCAAAATGACCTTTTCCAAATATCCTTTCATCCCTGATATTACAGGTATCAAAAATTTTTGATCGAGTTTCCCGGCCAAATCCTTTATGGATTCGAGAGATTTTAGAGTCTTGCCAAGACCAGGTATATCTTCCGGGTCCAGCATGACAGTATCCAGGGCAAGAGAATCAATGAGTCTGGTAATCTTTTTTAATGATTTTTTCATGATAAATAAGGTTCCGGGTTCAAAGTTCACAGTTCTGGATCATAAGCGCTGAGTTATTTTGTAAACGGTTTGCATTTATGCTATACGGGATTATTTTAAAAGATGAACGTCCAACACGTGTCTTGGCATAGCATTTGCGAAGCCAGATCGAACAAAAAAACAAACACCGAACCTTGATGGAATCGCTTCGTTCTATCTTTTTCCATAGACAATCATAAATCCTTGCTCCGCCCACTGCTTACTGCTTACGGCTTACTGCCCTGCGACATCTGACTTCTGAGCTCTGCCCTCTGACCCCCGCCCGCCATCGCTTCGCTCAGGCGAGGCGGGCAGGTCTGACTTCTGTTCCTTTTGTTTTTCATTCGACGTTGGACGTTCGATGTTCGATGTTGGACGTTCATCCCTTTTCCTTCTGATTTCTGGTTTCTGACCTCTGACATCTGACTTCTGATTTCTGATCTCTGACCTCTGACTTCTGATTTCTGATCTCTGACCTCTGACTTCTGACCTCTGACCTCTGACCTCCGACTTCTAATCCCTCAATTCCTAAATTCCTAAATCTTCTTATAGACACTTGGTTGAATATACTTGAAAGAATGTTTTATGCCGGTCAAACTTTCTGCGTGACCTATCAAAAAATATCCATTATCAGCGAGGTTGTGGAAAAATTTTCCCACCAATACCTCTTTTGTCGGGTTGTCAAAATAGATCATGACATTGCGGCAAAAAATAACATCAAAAGGTTCTCCAAAATGAAATTCCTCCATGAAATTCAGCCTCTGGAAACTTATTTTTTTCTTCACCTCCTTTTTTACCCTGAAATAGCCATTCCATCTGTTGTCACCTTTCTGGAAATACCTTTTTCTTAATTCATACGGTATCTTTTCTATTTTCTTTGTCTCATAAATTCCGGCGCTCGCTCTTGACAAAACACTGGTTGAAAGATCGGTTGCCAGGATTTTAATCTGCCATTTTCCCCGATTATTAAGGGCTTCACTAATAGTCATGGCAATACTATATGGCTCTTCTCCTGAAGAACAGCCTGCGCTCCAAATCTTTAAACAATTGTTTTTCGAAGCATTCTCTCTTTTCATTATCTCAGGCAGGGCTTTGTTCTTTAAAAAATCAAAATGTTCAGACTCTCGAAAAAAATAGGTCAGATTGGTGGAAATAGAATCAAGAAGGAGTATTAGTTCATGTCCGGTTTTGTCATTTACCACATGGTCGTAATACTGTCTAAAAGACCGGAAATTTCTCTGCCTGAGAATCTTTCCAAGCCTTGCCTTGAGCAACTCCTTTTTACCTCCATGCAGATTGATCCCGCACGTATCATAAACATAACGGCTAAATTTATTAAACTCGCTGTCCTTTAATACCGGTTCTTGCATCACAACAAACCTTGTTCAGGGTTCAAGTCGCTTCGCTCCAGAAAAGAGGATAGAGAATAGAGAAAATAGGAAAGGTCCTCTATCCTCAAGTCGCTTCGCTCTATCCTCTATTCTGGTTACTCGTTGCTGGTTGCTGGTTACTGGTTGCTGGTTGCTCGTTGGCTTTGTTTGTGGGAGTGGCTTTCACAAATCATCCAATCCACGAATCCACTAATCATCCTACTCGTTCCAGCATCCAATCATCCAATCAACGAATCAATCAATTCCCCACTCGACTACTCGACTACTCGACTACTCGACTACTGGGCCTCTGACTTCTGATCTCTGACCTCTGACCTCTGACCTCCCTGGCTCGGCGTAGCTTTGCGTAGACGGCTGACCTCTGATTTCTGATTTCTGATTTCTGATCTCTGCCTTTTAAATACACGGGAGATAATTTTTTCCCTTTCATTTATATCAAGATCGAGGAATTTTATGCCAAGCAGGTAAACGTTCTTGCCGTCCTCATTTACAGGCTCTGTACGGACAACTTCACCAAACACATCAATAAATATGAAAGGAAACGTTGATAGAACAAGGTTTATCTGAATAATCCGTCCATGTTCAACAGGACTATCCACCGTCATTTTCATCCCGGCGCCTCCGATATCTACTCCAACCCCCTGATTAAAAAGCACAATATCCGGCTCATCTTTGGATAACACGGTGAGTATGCGGTCCAGTTTCTCATCCATATGAAACAGAAAATCCACAAGACATTGATTTCCTGTAATATCATTAGACCTGTTATCGGTATCAACGCCGTCAAATATTAGTCCTTTGTTATCTGAAAACAGAATTTGGTCGCGGGTTTCCTTAATTTCTTCGTATTCCTTCTGGGTGATAACCCTGAATTTAACTTTAAAGGACAAATTTGCCCTCACAAAAGAACGCTTCTCCTTTGGCTCTATGTCAACCACACATTCCTCCTGTCAAAAAAAACCTGAAAATAAGAAATTAAAATCATTGATGCAATTGTTATACCACCAGGGTTCAGGGTTGCTCGTTGCTGGTTACTGGTTACTGGTTGCTGGTTCTCTGACTTCTGTCTGCCCGCCGTCCTTCTGGCGGGACCTCCGACTTCCGACTTCCGGCCTCTGTCTGCCCGCCGTCCTTCTGGCGGGACTTCCGACTTCCGACTTCCGGCCTCCGACCTCTGCCTGCCCGCCGTCCTTCTGGCGGGACCTCTGACCTCTAATCCCTCAATTCCCCGTTCTCCATTCCCTATTCCCTATTCCCTATCCTCTTTCCTCTATCCTCTTTCCTGATCCCTGATCAAGAGCGTCAACTTGTCCGTCACAGGAGTCAAAATTTTGACACTGCCATCCTTCCTTATCTTAAAAACTGACATCAGTTTCGATTCAAGAAACTTGGCCTGACTGCCGATAGAATCAGTAGGTTGGGTTGAGCGAAACCCAACACATCATTCTGGCAGGAATATTGCAATTAGTATCTATAATTTAAGAAACCTCGGATGCGAAGATAAAAAAAATCCTTCGTGTTCTTCGTGGTGATTAATACCTAGTGTCATGTCAAGCTTGTAATGTCGTATAGCTTGTGATATAATTTTTTCATAATCAACACAGGAGGGTTGAAAATGAAAAAATATATCGTGACACTTACTGCTAATGAACGGGAAATGCTTGGTGGACTCACCTTCAA
>JAPVVG010000062.1 GCA_028571455.1 Desulfobacteraceae bacterium
CAGGATCATCGCCGAAGCAAATAACCCTCTCGATTTCCTCTTTTTCAACCAACCTCTGGATAGAAGGACCATCGTTTTTAAGAGCATACGGGTTGAAAGCGTGAGTGAAAACGTGGTGTCCAGCTTCTCGTAGGCCAACAACCCACTGGTACTCAATGACACCTTCAGCGCTTGGGATTAATACGTTCATGTTCCTTTCACACTATCTTGTAAGCTTGAGTTAGTAGATTCCGGCTAAATGTTGCACGTCAATGCATTTTTTCGAAAATAAATTCAAGACGATGCTCATAACCGTGATCAGTCCTCACTCTGCGCTGCCCGGCAAGAGAAATAGCCTCGCGCTCTTCAGAGTTCTCGAGGAAGTAACTGACTTTTTTCTCAAGATCTTCCAATCCTCGATAGCAGACCATCTCCTTTCCCAATTGGAAAAATTTTTCAAGATCTTCCCTGTAATCCGTTAGTAAAAACCCGCCACAGGCTGGTACATCAAATACCCTTTGGTTTACAGTTGTTTTGAGCATGAGTTTGGTAATATTAATATTGATATGTGATGCCTGATAGATCTTAACAATTTCTTTACCATTGTATGGGACAGCAAGTTCACTGCTATTATCCTTTGGGCTAACAAGGCAATCATCAGGTATGTACTGCCCCCAGGTTCGTTCGCCATATACTCTTAAGCCAAAAGTTGCGAGAGGTGGAATTAGATCCATCCGAACCTTAAAACTTGTAGCAAAATCGATCATATGATAGATATCAGCGACCATGTTTTTAGTATTTATTTCCTGCAATAAAGCTTGTTTATCGAAATTACCGTAATTGATGACCTTCTCGATATGGGATAGTATGGGTGTATTAGGATCTGATAAATAGCGGCAACATGTCTCATCAATTATTTGGGTAATAAGGCTCATATCTTTCGGACCCTTATTTACAATCCGATTCCACAACGATCTCATTTTATCCACACCAAGTCTACCCACAAATGTTACGTTAGATTGATATTTTAATCTTTCAGATTCATTCATATCTAATTGTTTAAATCGCTGTAGATTTGTACCTAAAGGCAGGTGCCAGGCTTGAGATATGCCAACCTCAAGACATGATTTGACATAATATCGATCTATCATAAACAGCTTAATTATGCCGCTGCGAACCATTGTAAGCCAGGGTTCAACAAAAAGGAAAGATGGTTCATCTACAAACCAGCAGGCTATAGTGAGGCCCATTTTCTTATAAACATTTAATAAAGTACCATTGACATCTAATCCTACGTCATTAGTTGAAAACAAAAAATCAGGCTGAAAATTCATGATGGTTTCAGTAAGGCGTTCCAACTCTTCCGATGTTACTCTATTTTTATTAAATGGATTAACATTGAATTGATGGACCATTATGCCCATATTGATCATAGTATCTAAAATATCCTTATCAACTAAGCCGTATTCATTAAATAGAAATAAAACTCGCATAATGTTAATCCTTCCGCCCCAATAACCCATAGCCATATTTCCAGGCAGAGCCGTTGCTTTCTGATCTGGCCCAAAGGACCAAGTTTTTAATGCGATGCAAAACAGCCGGGGCCTATTTAATTTCCAGAGAAATTTGATTCCTGTTGTGTTTTGCGAATACAGTGATGAGCTCATTTTTTTTGATCTTAACCGGTTGTTTCAAGAACTGAACCATCTGCATCCAATGAGTGTCTTCATTTTGCGGCCCAGTATCTATAAATATTTCGTCATCGAGATGAAGACGAAACCAAAAGACGATGGCGTGACACGTACCATCTGTGCATGCATTTATTTCGATTTTCATTTGCTCATTCCGGATTAACTCTCCAGCAAAATCAAAAGAGAATACCTCGAAGACATCTGAAATGGAACGATAAGAAAAAGATTGGATTGGTTTTTGAATCCTGTGAAAACCAAATTCATTGAAAAGACTTAAATCAAAACCTGAGGCCATTTCCACATGGCTTTCTTCAAAGAGCTCCTGGCTTTCAATCAAAAAAGCGAAAACTTTTGCTTCTTTTGGCAGTATTCTGGCGTCATAGGTCAAGAGATGAGTGCGCGCATGCTGAATTGCCTGGATCGCTCCTTCACCCAAAAGCCCGGCGTCGAATATTTCTGCTATCAGGATATTTGCCCTATCTGGCATATCTTTACCGACCTTCATGGATGTGGACTTTTTGTTCAAAACGGTAATGGCCTTTTCAAATCCATTAAGCCGAATTATTTCTTTAGCTTTTTCGGCAATTAACGGGACCGCCTCACAAGTGATGACCTGCTTAGCTCCCGCTCGAACTGCCATTAGAGATAGGAGGCCGGAGCCTGTACCGATGTCGAGTACGAGGGAATCTTCCCGAACAATTTTTCGAATAACACGATCGTAAGCCTCATTTCGTTTGGAATCATTCATCATAGAAAAGTGCCATGACGGAACTAACCTGCTAAAGAGAAACCGCATGTTATACCGGGCTTTTTCATGATCCGGGTTGAGCCTTAACGCCTTACGATATTCTTCTATTGCAGCTTCAAACTTGCCTTGGTCTTGCAAGACAGTTCCGAGGTTATAGTACGCGTCAGGAAAATCATGATAAATGGCAATAGCCCGCTGGTAGGAGGCAACCGCATCGTCAAGTTTGCCCTGTTCTTTGAGGGCATTGCCCAAGTTGCTATGGGCTCCCGCAAAGTCAGGTTTGATGTTCAGTGCCATTCGATAAGATTTTACTGCATCGTCAAGATTGCCCTGTTCCCTGAGTGCTTCACCCAGATTGTTATGGGCCTCTGCAAAGTCAGGTTTGATACTCAGAGCCATTCGACAAGATTTTATTGCATCCCTAAATTTGCCTTGTTCCCTGAAAGCATTGCCCAGATTGCTATGAGCCCCTGCAAAGTCAGGTTTGATACTCAGTGCCGTTTGATAAGATTTTATTGCATCGTCAAGATTGCCCTGTTCTCTGAAAGTATTACCCAGATTGCTATGGGCCTCTGCAAACTCGGGTTTGATAGTCAGCGCCATTCGATAAGACTTTATTGCCTCGTCAAGTTTACCCTGTTTTTTGAGTGCATTACCAAAACTACTATAGTAAAAATGCTGACCTGGGTCTTTCTCGATTGCTTTTGAAATCAATTGAACTGCAATGTCGCTTCTTCCTGCCTGATGTGCAATCACACCAAGAAGATGACAGGCATTTGCGTTTTCCGGTTCAACCTTGATAATTTCTCGACAGATATATTCAGCTTGTTGTAATCGACCCGCTTGATGATGGGCAATTGCTTGCTGTAGCAAGGTGGTATTTGGATTGATAGTATGGCTTACCATATCCGTTTTATTTATGCATTTCTCATGCTGAATCTTCTGGGCCTGCTGCATCTTCTTTTTTTTTCTCTTCTTCTGGCGTCTTGCTTCTGTTTTATTCATTTCTTTCGCTTTTCTTATGGGAACAGGAAAAACCGCCACGCCTTACCGGGCAGCATATTCACGGATGCTCTTTCTCTTAAATGGGATATCGATTATTCTGGGAATCATACTCCAATTATCGTGCAAAATGGAATTGTCATGTCATTTTATCGCTCTTCCTTCTTCGCTTCTTCCTTCCTCTCCAATACAACACGAACCACGAAGGTATTACCCCATACCCTTTCGTTCAATAAACAAAGGGATCCTGACCGATGACCAAAGGGTTGTGACTTATGCCTTAGAGAAGTCAACCGTCTTAATGTTTTCCCAAGCTTTGCCGGAAGGAACAGGTCGAACAATAATTAGGTCTCTATTTAAAGCAAAATTAAACAGTTTAAGCGATTCGTTCATTGCAGCCTGGTGAGTGGTGTTAATGTTAGATTCATCAACAGTTTCTTCCAGAATTTGACCGAGTGTTCTGCTACCGTCACATTTCATTATAAGATTCACTGATCCGGCACTCAGTTGAAGTCGCAACGGACTTTTGCTATGGTGAATAATATATAGGTTGTATATATTGTCATGGGCTTTGTCTTTTTCTATTCTTATAAAAGGGCTGCGCATTGGATACAGATTAAGTGAGCCCTTTCCGAATTCTTTTACTGCGCGATATTCATAAGAATCATGACCGGCAAAGATTTCGTAGGCATTGCGATTAATTGCCTGTGAGATAATTAAATCTAAAACCTCATAGCGCAAATCGTCTGACAATGCCTGAATCATTTTTACGACTTCTTTGTCTTTTATCAGCGTCTCCGCGTTCCACATAGGTTCATCACAAAACCGAAGAAATCGTAGATCGCAGCGTTGTAGCAAGTCAAAAATGATCCTTGCCGTGTAAAGATTTTCATTAACGTGTAGGTAAGCATCGACCAAGGCAATGTCTCTTAATTGATAATCATTCAACAGTGCGCGAGCAATCTTTATTCGTTTCCTAAATTTAGACTGATCCCTCTCAAGAATGTTCACAGCCTGTTTGATTCTCACATTTCTTTCGCGCGTATATTGACAATAAAGATATAATGTCATAATCCCCCCAGGTTCCAGCAGTTTTGCCAAGCAGCTTATCCCCTTTTCTGGTTGGGACAAATGATGTATAACTCCAGAACAGATAATCACGTCAAAACTTCCTAATTCAGCCGTCACATCCATAATGTCCTTTTGATAAAACTCAATATTCATAGCTTCTACATGTGCTGCATTCTTCTTTGCGATCTCGAGTGATCTATGACTAAGCTCTATTCCTGTGAAATGGGCTTGTGGAAAAACACTTGCGCAACAAGCCAAGAGTTCTCCTGTACCACATCCGGCATCCAAAACCCGAATCTGATCAATACGCTTTGTCGAACCTGCTTGAGCAAGGATAAAATCCAGGTCATATCCCCACCTCAGGCTTGACACCTTCCCTTGTAAACCCGGATACGGGAACTGTGAATACATTTCTTGGACACGTTTTGTGATCTCGTCCATAACAAACCCCCAATATTACTGGATCTTCAAGATGATGAGTACACGCAATCTCCCCAGACTTCGTGCAATGATTTGAGACCTGCATAACCCCTAAAAATTCTGATCAAAAAAATCCTTAAATTCCTGATAGTAACCTCTAATAATTTGACTTATATGGTTGTTTTTACTTGACATTGTTTCTGTTTTATGCCATATTTCCACTATAATTTCACTACGTTCTGGAGGATAATATGGGATACAAAAAAATGAATCAGGAAATCAGTTTTGCCGATTTAATTCTTAAGGACTCCATGGATAAAAATCGCTGTTTAGAAGACTTGATTAATATCAACAACTCAATTAACTGGCCAAACATAAATCCATTTTGTATAGGCGTTGCTTAGGAAGACAGTCTTTAATCATGTCTTTGAGATATAATCATATTTCCGATAGCCACGGCATCCAATCTGCCCTGTTCAAAGGCTTTGACTGCATCTTCCGGCTTACAGACAATAGGTTCCTCATGAAGGTTGAAGCTGGTGTTCAATATCACCGGAATACCAGTCAATTTCTCATATTCTTCAATAATTTTATAATAACTAGGGTTTACACTCTTTTTTACCACATGGGGCCTTGCAGTTCCGTCAACATGCACTACGGCGGAGATTCTGTCTCTCCAGGATTTTTTCACATCAAATGTGATGGTCATAAATTCCGCAGGGAAACGCCCCGCTTGATATCCTTCAAATATATCCGAAGCGCTTTCTTCTTTCACGCTGGGAGCGAAGGGCATGAACTCGGTTCTTCCAAGCCTTTTGTTCAGCCAGTCATTGATTGATTTGTCTACCGGTGCCGCAAGTATACTCCTATTTCCAAGCGCCCGCGGGCCATATTCCATGCGACCATTAAATCGACCCACGACATGGCCTTGGGCCATTTTTTCAGCGATTAATTTCTCAATGTTTTTTACATGGCGCACATGCAGGTTTTTATGCTGAGCCAGGCTGGATTCCAAGGCTTTCCCATCTGAATCATGACCCAAATACACATTATCAATGCGATACGGCCATGGGACCTTCTTCATCCTTATAAGTTCATCTGCCCAAACCATAAGGGCTGAACCTACAGCAAGGCCCCCGTCACCCATATCAGGATGGATGTAAATTTCGTCAATTTCGGGTAATTCAAGAATTTTCTGGTTCAGCTTAACATTGGCAAATGTGCCACCTGCAAGGGCAACATTACGCAGGCCTGTGGCTTTAGCGATACCGCTAATGTGGTCACATATGAGATGTTCGAGAAAAAACTGAGCAGAAGAGGCGATCTCTTCGCGGCTATATGCATCAATATTTTTAATAGTATCCAATGGAAGCTGCAGGTTGGAGTTTTGCCATTTTACATTTAGGATTTGTGAGGGATTGAAACCCAATTCAAAACCCAGTTTGTTGTCCGAGGTTTTGATACAATTTTTGAAAAGATGAAAGGCATTTTCCGGTTCTGCGTATGCGGCAAGCCCCGTGATTTTACCCTCGTGCCTGTTTCTTTTAAATCCTAAAAGTTCCGTGATAAAACTATAAAAATAGCCTGGCGAGCATATATCCAGGCTCCTTGCCATCCTTTTTATGATGCCATTCTTGGCAGTATTCGCAGAGGCACAATAGATACCATCCGTTCCATCTACTGTGATAATCAGACAATCATCAAAGCCGGATGTGTAATAGGCGGACGCGGCATGGCTTAAATGATGATCCACCCACCTCAGGTCCTGGGTTGTCAGGCCGAAGTCGTTTCGAAAATTTTCAAAATTGACAATAGGGGACGTTGCCACTATTCCACTATTTGACTTTGGATCTCCTTCATCAACCAATAGAGCAGGCAGTATTCGGAGCGGGTTCCGGTTATAATGCAAATCTTTCTCATTTATTTTTCTTTTTTATCGTGTGCTTAAACTTCAAAACAGCAAAATTCAGTTCTATTGATGTTTCTGTATCGCTTGTTTGCAGGTCGCCATCCAGAAGCTCAGTTATAATCTCTCCACTTTTCTGCATCAGAGATTGTTGCTCGTGTTTGTCCTTGACGTTGGAAAGGGTCTTGATATTGCGAGTCAGTTTTCGCATTTTGGAAAAGATTTCAATTATCGCCAAGGTAGCCTGAACTGCTTGCGGGCTTTTGAGGATAGTAGCCAGCATATACAAGCCCTTTTCGGGGAAGGCTTTCGGATTAACCGTAGAATGCTTCAGCCTATTGAACCGGTGGAAATTTTCCACCAGTTCACTTTTTTCCGGTTTTGAGAGCTCAACAACATACCCCGCAGGAAATTTGTCTGGATTATTGGTCACGGCTTTATTGATATCCCTCGTCTCAACCCCATAGATTTGAGCGACATCGCTGTCCAACAGGACACTCTCGCCTCGCAGCTCAACGAGTAGAGGTTTTAGATTCTCGAATTTCATCGTATCACTCATATCAGCTCAGGAGGTAATAAGAGACGTTACCACCATTCCACCATTTTTGAGTTAAATTCCGTGTCATACAAATATCTCCTATCTTGCACATCATCCCTTTCATCATGTCTGTAGCCCAGTAAAAGGCAAGCCATCTAATCCAGCTCAGGCCCTACCCCTTCAAAAAACCTGTTAACTTCCGCCTTCACGGCCGCTGCCACCCTCTCTGCGAGAAGATCAACACTGTTTGAGTTTGGGTTGCCGCCTTTATCGCTGTTGTTGAGCTTCCTTTTAATTGCAGGCAGGCTCATACCTTTCCTTTTCAATTTTTGAATCTCTTCAATGACGACAATATTCTCAGCAGTGTAGCGCCTCTGTCCCCCGCGAGTCCTCAGGGGTACAAGAATGCCATCAAGCTCCTTTTCCCAGAAACGCAAAGTGGGTTTTGGTACATTGAGGAGTGCACTGACCTTTTGAATGCTTATCAGGTTGTTTTCTTGCATAACTTTTAGACAGCTTTACAGGATTTGATGGATTTTATTCCCTCTTTGCGCCATTCCATAACGCTGTTACCTTCTGACCTTATCGCAGATATTCGCTTTCCAAGTGTCATTATAGTTACCGAGGAGCGAGCGCTGCTTCCTTATGATCTTCTTGCAAATAGCAGGGTTCTTCCAACTGTTCCGAGGATGCGTTTGTCCTGCATTTTCTGTACCTGGTTCCCGCTTAGACGTTCAGAGGACAGGGGGCACTCTATTCGATGGGTTACTTTCCATCCTGTCTTAGATAAGAGTCTGTGGTAATCAAATATTGTGATTGACTTATCGGGTTTCTCTTTTGAAGCGGGTGTGGATCCAAAATCGCGCCCGCCCGCCTCGCCCGCCCGCCTCACTCCGCTTGGCTGGAGGGCGGGCCTGAGCGAAAGCCTTGAGGGGCACTGACTGCCTCCTTTGGGCGAGAGCGACCCGCCTGCCGTGCATTAAAAGAGACCATATGCATCTTTTAATTATGTTCATAAAAACAAAACGGCAACGCCAATTCATGCTAAATACCTGCCCGCCACCTGTCCGCAATGTCCTCGAGGCAGACGGGCTTGCTCAGGCGAGGCAGGCGGGGAGGCATTGCGGGCAGGTGGCGGGCAGGCCAGTCGGCATTGAGGAAAGCCAGGGTTGTTGTTGGTTTTGCGTTTTTATGGGCCAGGGTGAAAAAATCTTTAAAAAATTGTGTGTAGTCTTTTTTTGTGTAGGAGGATATGGAGGGGATATCCTTATTTGCTTTTTGTTCGTATTCCTTTTTTTTCTTGGTGTAATAAGGGGGATCAAAAAAGATCAGGTCTGGTTTTTTTGTGACTGGCCATGTTTCTTTTTGGGGGTCCCAGTGGTGGTATTCTATTTCAGGGCGCTTATCCCGGGATGCCAGATCAAAGGCCTGGCATTTCCGTTCAAAGAGGAGGCATGTGTCAGGGACTACGCCTCCGCCAGCCACCTGCCCGCCATCGGCCTCGCCTGAGCGAACGTCTATGCGAGAGCGATGGCGGGCAGGCCAGTCGTCTCCAAATCGTTCATCACATTCGTTAAAATTCCACTGGTCCCAGGTGCGAAGGCCCCATCCGAGCTCTTTAAATTTTTCCTGATCTGTCTTTCCCTGTAATCTTATGGCCCAGGTAAGGGCAAGGTCCATTTGGTAATGGGCGGCTATGTATTCCATGTTATGGCCCTGGGTGAGCAAATTATTAATTTCGCAAAAATTTGCATTATTAATAATTTGAGCAACTCTACCCTGGGTCATCCCCGTTATTTCCGCAATTTTTTCCTGGGTCCATCCAAGACGGCTTAAGCGGATGATAATGGAATTTCTGTTTGTTCGCTGCCGGGCACGGATATCTGAAATCCAGGTGTTGATGGTTTGCCGGGTAACTCCTAATTTTTCTGCAAGAGCTTCTTCAGTATAGTTGCATTCCGTGTCTGTTGATGCAATATCACGGGCTACCCGCTTTTTATCGTTTGGGGTTAATCGATCGCCATGGATCGTGTTGCACTTGGCTGATTCAAGAAGAAGGGGTATTTTGTTTTTCTCGTAATCAAGGGGGTGTTCCTTCCATTCAATGGCAGGGATCTCTTCGATGCCTTTTTCCTGAAACGCTTCGTAGCGGTGGTTGCCGTCTAGGATTATGGTTGCCAGGGTTGTTTTGTTGCCATCTGCATCCGGATAGTTGAAGACCCTTTGAATTTTGATTGGCGGAAATTGAGCGCCGATTTCAAGGGCTTCAGCATAGGCGTTGATGGTTTGCTGACTTTTGGTGGTTCTGGGGTAGATGGATGGGTCCCAGGACAGGTTTTTGATCTTTATGATTTTCATTTTTTATGGTTTATGGGTTTATGGGGTCTGACCCCGCTAATCTTTTGTTTTTAAAGGTAAAGTATTCCAAAGGACGTAAATATTCGGCTTGCTTAAAATTTTAAGAAAAGTTCGGAACACGAGCAAATAAATTTGATATAAGAAGAAGCATGAATGCTTTTTATCAGACATTATTGCCAGCATACACACCCGAAATAGATAACAATGCCATTGAATTTGTAGTTGAGCAGCCCTTTAAAATTCTCATTTCAGAAAAAGAGTATTCAGAACTTAAATGTGAAATTGGTTATTGGCAGGCCATGCATAAAACTGCATCAGGAAACGGCCTGCCTTTAGGTGCGGAATCAAAGGGCAACCCAGTCCCCGTTGTCAGATCCGCAACTGTTTTACTGGCAAAGGACAGGAGGAAGACAGGGAGAGATTGACTATATTATTCAACATGGAAACAGTGTCATTCCTCTTGAAGTAAAATCCGGAAAAGCAGGAAGCATGAAATCTCTGCATCATTTTATGGCGGAAAAAGGCTACAATTTTGCCGTGCGTTGCAATATTAATCAGCCATTAGTGGAAAACCTGAAGATAAAAACAACATCAGGCAGACAAGTATCATACAGGCTTCTATCAATACCTGTATATATGACAGAACGTATTCATGATCTGATCAATCAGGCTCAAAAGGGAATATTTAATATTTAATGACCCCGTTGTTTTCTCTAAACGGATTTACGATTGTTAACCTATCTTCAATAATCTGATCATGTTGCATATCTTCAGAGTAAATAATTGCGCAATTATTTTCCAAAGCTGCTGCTAATATCAAGCTGTCCCAATAAGAATATTTGTATTTTTCTCTTAATTTCCATGCGCTGAAAACAGTTTTTAAACTTAATTCCGAAGCTGAACATGTTTCCAGTTGTGCATGTATCTTCTCCTGTATTACATTATCTTCAATATTTTTTCTTAAAAGGACATTATAAAATTCATTTATTACCTGCACATTGATAATTAATTCAGCATCAATCCTCCTGTGCAGCAGATTCTGTAATGCTTTTCTTTTGTTTTGACTCTCTTCGTCAAACAAATGGATATATACCAACACATTGGTATCTATAAAAATCCTATCTTTCATGTAAGGATTCCCTGTTAAATTCATCTATTTTATTAACTCGGACGGCGTTAGCGAAAAGACTATCTAATTTTCTTTTTTGAACTTCATAAGGAATAAATATAATTTTAATTTTAGCTTTTTTCGGTAGATTTTTGTATTCATCAGGGAGTTTGATAACCCCGTTTTGAATATCCGCAGTGAACTCTATTGATTCCATTTTTATACCTTCCTTATCCTTATTAACTCGACAGTCATAAATTTTCATAGCATATCTAACATGGTTTTGCTATGAAAAACCTCCAGTTTTAAAAAAAACCTGATAAGCCCGTTGAAAAAATGTTCGCCGCAGGTAAAGGCAAAAAGCGTGTTGGAAATAGCTGTGATAACGGCAAATATCAGACCTGCTGCGATCCAATAGACACAAAAATAGCCTTCCAAAATCTCAACAGCAGTCATAGACTACCGGCAAAGCCGGTATCTTGAACATGTGCCCCCCCATTGTTTTTTAAACAATCTGAATACCTTTATTTTTTATTTCTGTAAAAGAGAGAGAGGGATCAACTAAAATATCGTCCATTGAAAAAGGATGTACTTCTAATTTTAAATCAATAGATCTATAAGCTTTCTTGCTTTATTTAATGCGTTATCTTTTGCAGAAGACATTTATAAATTTCCTTTATTTGGTTAAAATGTTTCAGCAACATCCAAATCATGTCTCGCAGATGCTATCCAATAATCTATTTGCCTTTGTGTAACAGCTTTTCCTAAAATATTATTCATTTCCTTCCTATATCTGCGCATGTTAGCGTCTTTCTGCGGCTAATTTTATTACGTGATCCTGCGCTTTTTCAAGATATTCGAGAAACTTTTCCCGGTCCCGAATACTATGGAATATATCCTCACCGGCATTTCCCCGGTTAATCACATGATAATATGCGCCAGGATATTCAACACGTAATGGCCTTGCCTTGCCATCTATACCGCCAATTTGTTTGAATTTATTGTATGATTCACCTCACACCTTACTCTTATAAAAAAGACAGATAGACAAGCCAATATTTAATATTTAAGATTTATCCAGCCTGCCCTGTGAAATTCATAGCAATGAGGAGCGAAGCGTATTTCACTGGGGTTAAATCTGTCCTTGCTTTTATTTAACCGGGATGTGACCCCGTTGTTTTTCAAGAACACTCCAAGGCCTCCCCCTAAAAAGCATAAATACCAATTGCTTGAATGAGTTATTTGATTATTTAAGGACGTCCCTTATGTTGTGAGTTCATCCTAACCTATTGAAATAAAAGAATTTTCGGAAGATATTTTGAAAAGTGCGGATTTGCATAGATTTTAATAAGTTACAAGGTTAGTTACAAATATGTAAGATTAACGCACAACATAATAATGTGGTTATCTTAAACGTATCCACCAATGGCAAATCATCTAAATTTGCGTACAGTTGAACGCAAGGGACACCATGGCTTTTTCATAAAATCCTCTTATGTAAAAGGCTCTGGAGATTGATAAACAAGACATTGAGATATTTACAGTGCTTCAATAACTACAAAATACACCACACCCAGAGGAATTACAAGAACTAAATGGAATAAGAAGAAGTAAAAGGAACTTTAAAGGCTAAAACCCACA